>NZ_JAQZSH010000034.1:0-104287 GCF_053902585.1 Longispora urticae | reverse complement strand
CCCCCCSCCCCCCCGCGCCGSCGCCCCCCCCCCCCCCCCCCCCCCCCCGACCCGGTGGTCAGACCGCCTGCCAGAGAGCCGGTACGTTGGGCGGCTCCCAGCCGGCGGTGGCCGTGTGCGGCTGCCGGCACTGGTAGTTCGCACCGTTGTAGGTGACCCGGTCACCCGTCTTGTACGCCGTGCCCGCCTTCCACGTCCCGCCCGGCTGGGCGGTGGGTGACGCGGTCGGGGTGGGGGTGGGGGTGGGCGAGACCGTGGGCGTGGGGGTCGGCCTCGGGCTGGCCGTCGGGCTCGGTGACGGGTTGGGTCCGCCACCGAAGTCCACGTCGGAGCAGGTGTAGAACGCCTCCTGGCTGTACTGGACCCGCTGCCAGATCGAGTAGATCAGCGCCCGCCCGGAACGCTGCGGGATCGGCAGGGTCCAGCTGGTGAAGGTGGTCGGGTTGACGTTGGTGAAGCTCTTGATCAGCACCAGGTCGGACCACTTCAGGGGCATGGTGGGGTTCCAGCCCTCGCGGGTGATGTAGAACTCGAAGTTACTGCCGGAGTGGGGTGCGGTCGCGTGGTACGTGACCGTCAGGTTGCCGGCGGAGATCTGCTTGGCGGGCCAGTCGTTGCGGGGCAGGTCCAGGCCCCGGTACTTCTCGCGTCCGGCGCTGCACAGCTTGCCGTCCGGGATCAGTTGGCGGTGCCGGCCGCCGGCTTCGATCAGCGACACCTCGTTCCAGTCGTAGAACGCCTGGGTGCCGCCGGCCGCGACCGCCGCCTTGCAGGCCGCCGAGGTCGGGCTCTCGGGGCCTTCGTTCTTACACGTGTAGACCCGGCTGGCCGGGTCGGACATGGTGCCGTGTGCCTCGGCGACTCCTCCGGGCAACAGGGTGGCCGCCACCAGGGCTGCGGCGAGGGACAGGGTGATCGCGTGTCGTCGTCTCATGGAGTTGTCTCCTCGGGTGAGGGGATGAGCGCCGTTTCCGGGCTCCCCGAGCGCTATTAGGAAGGAGTCCTAATAGTTACATCGTGGGGTGACGATAACTCCTCAACCCGTGGTTCGGGAATAGTTGACACATCTGGATGTCGCAATGGGTAGTTGTGCCCCGATCGGGAGGCGGAAACCGTCGACGGGTACGCGGAAGCGCCCGGCCCCCGCGCGCGGGGGTCGGGCGCCGGTGTCCGGGCTACCCGCAGTACACCGGGGTCGCGCGGGCCGGGTCGAGCGCGTTGGTCACGTGGTGCAGCGCCGTCGGGTTGAACGCCATCGCCACGTGCTCCGGGATCGCCACCAGGCAGCTGTCCTGCACGACCCGGTTGGCCACGTTCGACCCGGACAGGAACTGCGACCGGTACGGCGTGACGACCTGGTCGTACCAGGTGGAGATGACCGTGTACTTCACGCCGGGCACCGTGTCCCCGCCCGCGTTCAGCTTCGTCAGCGTCGCCGAGCCGACCACCTGGTCCTGGCAGGACGGGCACGCGGAGTAGACGAGCCGGGCGATGCCGGGGAAGTGGTCGGCCAGGTTCGCGATGCCCGACAGGGTGGTGCCGTGGTTGCTGGGCGCCAGGGCCACGAGCTTGTCGACCTTGGCGGCCCCGCCGAGGAACCTCAGGTAGTACCGGGGCATCATGCCGCCCTGGGAGTGCCCGACGATGTCCACCTTCGCCGCCCCGGTGCTCGCCCGCACCCGGTCGACGAACGCGGCGAGCTGCCCGGCGGAGGCGGCCACCGGCTGGAGCCCGCCGATCGGCAGCACGATGCCGCCGCCGGTGGAGGTCCAGCTGTCGGGGGTCAGGCCGTAGGTGAGGGCGTAGACGCAGTACCCCTTGCTCTTGAGCAGCGGGGCCAGTACCAGCCAGTTCTCGAACTGGTTCGCGAAGGTGCCGTGCACGAGCACGACCGGGTTGGGGTGCGCGGCGCTGGGCCGACAGGACCAGTCGTTGGCCCCGGGCGGGTCGGCGACCTGGGTGCCGGAGTCGGCCGTGCCCGCGGCGGCGGCCGGGTTGGCGGCCGTGACCAGCAGGCCGGTGGCGAGGACGAGAGCGGCGAGGAGGGTACGAAGGCGGGTGGGGGGCACTGTTACCTCCGGGAATTCAGATGTTTACTGGTGGGTAACGTTGTGCCTCCCAGGATGGGGTCCGGACCCGGGGCGGGAGGCTGGGAGACTCACCAGACCTGAGCGAGGGTTGTTGTGACCGATGACAACGCGCCGCCGACCGCAGGCCAGCCACCCGTCGACGCCGCGCCGACCGCCGGCCCGGCACCGTCTGGTGCGCGGCCGTTGGCTGACCCGCCGCAGGTCACCGCGCCGATGGGCCGACCGGGCGCGCTCCGGATCGCCGGCCGGCCCCTCGTCGAGCGGTTCCTGGCCGCGGTGCCCGCGATGACCCGGGCCGTCGTGACCGAGCTCGTCGACGAGGTCCCCGTCTACGGCCTGCTGCCCCGCGAGGAGCTCGACGGCGACATCCCCCGGATCGTGGAGCGCACCCTGCGCACCTTCGGCGAGGTGCTGCGCAGCCGGGGCGTGCCGAGCGCGGAGACCCTGGCCGGGATCCGGGAGTCGGCGGCCCGGCGCGCCGAGGAGGGGGTGCCGATCGACGCGGTGCTCACGGCGTACCACCTGGGCGCGCGGATCTGCCTGGACCACGTGGCCGGCGACGCGGGACCGGCCGACGTCGGTGACCTGCTCGCCACCCAGCGGCTGCTCCTGGAGTTCCTGCAACGCGTCACCTCGGCCGTCGCCGCCGGCTACGTCGCGGACCGCCGCACCGACGACCACGCGGCCCGTCAGGCGCTCCTCGCGGCGCTCCTCGACGGGCTGCTGGTCGAGCCGGCGGCGGCCAGGGCCGGGGTCCGGCTACCGGCGTCCTACCTGGTCCTGAGCCTGCACTTCGCGCCGCACCCGGACGAGGAGCACGACCCGCCCGCCGCCGGGGCCCCGGCCGACACGCGGGTCACGGCCGGCCCGGGCGCGGCCGTCGCCGCCCGCCGCAAGGTCCGCCGGGTCCGGGTCGAGCTCGACCACCAGTCCGCCGAGCCCGTGCTGTCCATGCTCACCGCCGACGGGGGAGTGGCCCTGCTGCCGTGCGCGACCCCGCCCGGGGCGCTGACCGGCGCGGACTGGAACCGGTTCGTCGCGCTCGCCGCCCGACTGGGCCGGGCCGCCGGTACGGACGTGCTGGCCGGGGCCGCCGTCGCCGCACCGCACCAGGTGGCCGACGCGGCCGTGCTCGCCCGGGAGATCCAGGGCGTGGCGCGCACCTTCGGCCGCCGGTCGGGACTGTTCCAGCTCGCGGACCTGCTCGTCGAGTACCAGCTGACCCGGCCGTCCGCCGCCCGCGACCAGCTCGCCGGCCTGCTGGGCCCGCTGGACGCGGAACTGCTGGCGACGCTCCGCGCGTACGTCGGGAGCGGGCTGAGCCGGCAGCGGGCCGCCCGGCACCTGCACGTGCACCCGAACACCGTGGACTACCGGCTGCGCAAGGTCGCCGCGCTGACCGGGCTCGACGCGAGCCAGCCCGGGGAGCTGCCGAGGATCGCCGCCGCGCTGGCGGCCCGGGACGCGGCGGACGGGCGCTAGCCTGGTACCCAAAAAGGAGTGTCGATGGCCATTCCCACTCGGACCCGAACTCTCCCCCTTCTCGACTGGGTCGCCGCGGCCCTGGCCGCCTGGCTGGTCGGCGGCGCGTGCATCGACGCCTGGGCGCACTGGCACATCCCGGAGCTGGAGTCGTTCTTCACGCCCTGGCACGCGATCCTCTACTCGGGCATGTTCGTCGACATCGTGTTCGTGGGCGTGCTGTTCCTGCGCGGCCGGGCCGCCGGCGGTCCGCTGCGGTCCGCGCTGCCGGCCGGCTACGGGCTGACCGCCGTCGGCTGCCTGGTGTTCCTGCTCGCCGGGCAGGGCGACATGGCCTGGCACATCGCGTTCGGGGTCGAGCAGAACACCGAGGCGCTGCTCAGCCCCACCCACCTGGGCCTGATGGTCGGCGCCACCCTCGTCGCGGCCGGCCCGTGGCGCGCGGCCCGGCTCCGGGGCGACGGTCGGGGCGACCACCCGGCCGCGCTGTCGGCCGGGCTGGTGCTGGCGATGCTGTGGTTCTTCCTCCAGTTCGACCTGCCCTACACCGCGCGCTGGGCGTCGGCCACGATGCGCGGTACCGAGCACGGCGTGCAGCTGGGGGTGGCCGGCATCCTGGTCGCCACGGTCACGATGGTCGGGGTGCTGCTGCTGTTCCTGCGCGACCTCACGCCGCCGCCCGGCCTGGTCACGATCGTGACGGGGGTGCCGACGCTGCTCGTGGTCGGGTTCTCCGGGCAGGCCGACCCGCTGGCCACCGACCTCGGGGCGCTGCTCGCGGCCGTGCTCGCCGACGTGCTGCTGGTGTTCGGTCCGCGCCGGCTGTTCGTGGTGGCGTTCCCGGTACTCGTCTGGGTGGCGTACTTCGGGGGTGTCGCGTTGACCGAGGGCGTCGCGTGGTCCGTGCACGTGTGGGCGGGCTGTGTGGTGGTCGCGGGCCTGATCGGCTGGGGCATGAGCCAACTGGTCACGCCGGCACCCGGCGCCCGGCCGGCCCGGGACTAGCGACCCGGGGTCCACTGTGTGCCCAGGACCCATGGACAACCCCCGGATTGTGTAGTCCGGACATATGGCCCATACCTGTGACGGATCGATAGTGTTCGCCGTCACAGGAGGTGCGAACACATATGCCGCCAGTCATCGCGACCAGGGGACTGTCCAAGGAGTTCCGCGGCTTCCGGGCCGTCCACAACGTCACCCTCGACATCGCCGAGGGCTCCGTGCACGCCCTCGTCGGCCCGAACGGCGCGGGCAAGACGACGCTGTTCAACCTGCTCACCGGGTACTTCCGGCCGTCCGGTGGCCGGATCGAACTCGACGGCCGCGACGTCACCGGCTACGCCCCCGAGCGGGTCGCCCGGCTCGGCATGGCCCGGTCGTTCCAGATCTCCAGCCTGTTCGACCGGCTGACCGTGATCGGGCACGTCGAACTGGCGCTGCAGGCCACCACCGGGCTCGGCTGGCGGTTCTGGCGCTCCGACCGGCTGCTGGACACCTTCCGGCCCCGCGCGCTGGAACTGCTCGACCAGGTGGGCCTGGCCGACGGGGCGGAGACGGTGGCCGGTGAGCTGTCCTACGGCCGCAAGCGCGCCCTGGAACTCGCCGTCGCCCTGGCCTCGGACCCCCGGGTGCTGCTGCTGGACGAGCCGACCGCCGGGATGGGCGTCGAGGACGTCGACCGCACCGTCGAGCTGATCGGCCGGGTCCGCGCCGGGCGGACCGTCGTCCTGGTCGAGCACAACATGTCCGTGGTCGCCAGCCTCGCCGAGCGGGTCACGGTCCTCCAGCACGGGGAGGTGCTGGTCGAGGGCGGGTACGCCGAGGTCCGCACCGACCCGCGGGTCGTCACCGCGTACCTGGGGGAGCCCGATGTTGACCGTCCGTGACCTCGACGCCTCCTACGGCCAGGCCCGGGTCCTGCGCGGGGTGTCCCTCGACGTGGCCGCGGGCGAGATCGTGACCCTGGTCGGCCGCAACGGGGCCGGCAAGACGACCCTGCTGCGCTGCGTGATGGGCCTGCACAGGGAACAGTCGGGCGAGATCGCGCTCGGCGAGGTCCCCCTCACCGGTCTCCCGCCGCACCGGCGGGCCAGGGCGGGCCTCGGTTACGTGCCCGACGACCGGGGCGTCTACGCGGGCCTCACCGTGGAGGAGAACCTGCTGCTGCCCCCGAGGGTCGGCGACGCCTGGTCCCTGGACCGGATCTACGCGACGTTCCCCGTGCTGCGCGAGCGGCGCCGGTTCCCGGGGACGAAGCTGTCGGGCGGCGAGCAGCAGATGCTGGCGCTGGCCCGGGTCCTGCGGACGGGTGCCCGCCTGCTGCTGTGCGACGAGCCCACCGAGGGCCTGTCGCCGCTGCTGGTCCGGCAGATCGGCGACATCCTCCGCGAGGTCAAGGCGCACGGCGTGACCGTGCTGCTCATCGAACAGAACCTGCACTTCGCCACGACGGTCGCCGACCGGCACTACCTGCTGGCCGAGGGCCGGGTGGTCGAGAGCCTCGACAACTCCGAGGTGCTGGCCCGCGAACACGAACTCCTCACCTACCTAGGGATCTGACATGCGGAAGACAGCTGTGCTCGTCGCCGGCGCCCTCCTGTTCTCGGGGTGTGCCGGCGGGCCGCCGGAGGCCGGCGGGAAGGTCAGCGGCGACAAGATCGTGCTGGGTGTCCTCAACGACCAGTCCGGCATCTACGCCGACCTGTCCGGGAAGAACTCCGTGGAGGCCGTCCGGATGGCCGTGGAGGACTTCAAGGCGAAATATGGAGCCAAGGCGGTCACGAAGACCATCGAGGTGGTGACCGCCGACCACCAGAACAAGTCCGACGTGGCCGGTTCCAAGGCCCAGGAGCTCTACGACCGCAACGGGGCGGACGTGATCCTCGACGTGCCGCAGTCGGCCTCGGCGCTGGCGGTGGCGAAGGTCGCCAAGGACAAGAAGAAGCTGTACTTCAACATCACGGCCGCCACCACCGAGCTGACCGGCAAGCAGTGCAACAGGTACACGTTCCACTACGCCTACGACACGTACATGCTGGCCAACGGCACCGGGACCGCCGTCACCCGGCAGGGGGCGAAGAACTGGTACGTCGTCTACCCCGACTACGCGTTCGGGCAGGACATGCAGAAGAGCTTCACCACCGCCGTGGAGAAGGCCGGCGGGAAGGTGGGCGTGAAGGACCCGACGCCGTTCCCCAACGACAACTTCTCCACGTTCCTGCTCAAGGCCCAGAACATGGACCCCAAACCCGATGTGCTGGGTACGATGCAGGCCGGCGGCGACCTGGTCAACCTGGTGAAGCAGTACAACGAGTTCGGGCTGCGCGACAAGGGCATCAAGCTCTCCGTGGGCCTGATGTTCCTCACCGACATCCACTCCCTCGGCCCGGACGCGTTCGCCGGCACCACGTTCACCGACGCCTGGTACTGGAACTTCGACGCGAGGAACCGCGCGTTCGCCGACCGGTTCCTCAAGCGCACCAACACCCGGCCCACGTTCGCGCACGCCGCGAACTACTCGGCCGCGCTCCAGTATCTGGAGGCCGCCCAGCGGGCCGGCACCGACACCTCCGACGACGTCGTGAAGACCCTCGAAGGGCACAGTTTCGAGGACGTGTTCGCCCGGGGCGGCAAGGTGCGCGCGGAGGACCACCGGGTGATCCACGACGCGTACCTCGCCGAGGTCAAGCCCAAGAGCGCCGTCACCGAGGCCTGGGACTACGAGAAGATCCTCCGCACCATCCCGGCCGCCGAGGCCTTCCGGCCGGTCAGCGAGAGCGGCTGCACCTTCTCATGACGAACTTTCTCCAACAGTGCTTCAACGGCCTGGTCAGCGGCTCGTTCTACGGGCTGCTGGCCCTCGGCCTGGCCGTCATCTTCGGGATGCTCGGCGTGGTGAACTTCGCGCACGGCGCGTTCTACATGCTCGGCGCGTTCGGCGCGTACGTGCTGCTCACCGAGGCCGGGATCAACTTCTGGCTCGCCCTGGTGCTCGTACCCCTCCTGCTGGCGCTCTTCGGCATGCTCGTCGAACGCTTCGGAGTCCGGTGGCTCACCGGGCTCGACCCGCTCTACAACTTCCTGCTCACCTTCGGCATCACCCTGGTCCTCCAGGACCTGGTCAAGCGCGAGTACGGCGTCGCCTCGCAGCCCTACCCCCGGCCGGACGCGCTGAGGGGCACCGTGGACCTGGGCCTGTTCGCGTACCCCACCTACCAGGTCTTCGCCTTCGCCGTGTCCGTGGGGCTCTGCCTCGCGGTCTGGCTGCTGCTCACCCGGACCCGGATCGGCCTCATCGTGCGGGCGTCGACGGAGCGGCCCGAACTGACCGGCGCGCTCGGCGTCGACGTCCGGCGCTGGGTCACCCCGGTGTTCGCCTTCGGCGTGGCCCTCGCCGGACTGGCCGGGGTGCTCGCCGCCCCGATGCGGGCCGTCAACCCGCTGATGGGCGCCGACATGGTGATCGCCGTCTTCGCGGTCGTCGTCATCGGCGGCCTGGGCTCGATCTTCGGCTCCGTCCTCGCCGGGTACGCCGTCGGCCTGCTCCAGGCCCTCGGCCAGCTCTACGTCCCCGAACTGGCCCAGATCCTCACGTTCGTCCTGATGGCCGTGGTCCTGTTGTGGCGGCCGTCCGGGCTGTTCGGCCGAGAGGAGGCCCGGGCATGATCCTCCGCCTCGTCGCCCGCCGGCCCGTGCTGCTCGTCCTCGGACTGGTGCTCGCGCTCGCCCTGCCCTGGTTCGTCTACCCGCCGATCGCGATGGACATCGCCACCTGGGCGCTGCTGGCCGTCGCCGTGGACCTGCTGCTCGGGTACACCGGCCTGCTGTCCTTCGGGCACGCCGCCTTCTGGGGATCCTCCGCCTACGCCACCGGCCTGCTCGGCGTGCACACCGGGGTGCCGTTCCCGCTCGCGGTGCTCGGCGGGGCCCTGTTCGCGGCGGCCCTCGCCGTCCCGATCGGCTACCTGTCCGTGAGGCGCACCGGGATCTACTTCGCGATGGTCACCCTCGCCTTCGCCCAGATGGTGTACTTCGTCGCCAACCAGTGGCGGTCCGTCACCGAGGGCGAGAACGGGCTGCAGGGCATCCCCCGGCACCTGTTCGGCGTGGACCTGTCCGAGCCGTTCTACTTCTACTACGCCGGGCTGCCGGTCGTCCTGTTCGGACTGTTCTGCGCCTGGCGGGTGGTCCGGTCACCCTTCGGCCGGGTACTCGTCGCGATCCGGGACAACCCGGCGCGGGCCAGGGCGCTCGGATACCCGGTGGACCGGTACAAACTCGTCGTCTTCATGATCTCTGCGGCGCTCGCGGGGCTGGCCGGCGGTGTGTCGGCCGTCAGCCACGGGTCGGCCTCGTTGCAGGGCGTGCACTGGACCACCTCCGGGCAGGCCGTGATGATGGTCGTCCTCGGCGGGATCGGCACCCTGTGGGGCGGGGTGCTCGGGGCCGGGCTGGTCGTGCAGCTGGAGGACTACCTGTCCACGGCGCAGTTCAACGGGCCGGGGATCGTCACCGGGTCGGTGTTCGTGCTGGTCGTGCTGCTGTTCCGGAAGGGGCTGTGGGGGACCGTGGCCGGGTGGAGGAGGCGTCGTGCCGAGTGACCCGGCCGGTCCCGGCCGCGGGACGCCGGGTGGCTTCGACCGGGCGGTCCCCGGGACGGGCGCCACCGGAGGCGTTGCGCCGGTCGCCCGCGGATCCGGCCCCGGCCCGGCGCCCGGCGGCGTGGACCTCACCGGGCGCACCGCCCTCGTCACCGGCGGGGCCAGCGGCATCGGCCGGGCCTGCGTGGCACGCCTGGCCGCCGCCGGGGCCACGGTCGTCATCGCCGACCGCGACGGCCCGGCCGCCGAGCGGGCCGCGGCGGAGGTCGGCGGCCGGGCCTGGGTGGTCGACCTGAGCGACCTCGACGCGGTCGACGCGGGCCTCGGGCAGGTCGACGTCCTCGTCAACAACGCCGGGCTCCAGCATGTCGCACCCCTGGAGGACTTCCCCCCGGAGCGGTTCTCGATGATCATGCGTCTCATGGTGGAGTCCCCGTTCCGGCTCGTCCGGCGCGCGCTGCCGCACATGTACGCCCAGGGCTGGGGGCGGGTCGTCAACATCTCCTCCGTGCACGGGCTGCGCGCGTCCCCGTTCAAGTCCGGCTACGTCGCGGCCAAGCACGCCCTCGAAGGGCTGTCCAAGGTGATCGCGCTCGAAGGGGCCCCGCACGGGGTGACCTCCAACTGCGTGAACCCCGCGTACGTGCGGACCCCGCTCGTGACCAGCCAGATCGCCGGGCAGGCCCTCGCGCACGGGCTGCCCGAGTCCGAGGTGCTCGAACGGATCATGCTCGCGCCCTCGGCCATCAAACGGCTCATCGAACCGGACGAGGTCGCCGAACTCGTCGCGTACCTGTGCGCGCCGCCCGCCTCGTACATCACCGGGGCCTCGATCACCATGGACGGCGGATGGACAGCCCACTGACGCACTTCCTCGACCTGCTGGCCCGCGAGGCCCCGGCCGTCGAGTTCGAACGTCCCGGACTCGACGCGCGGCTCGCCGGGGCGTCCGTGGCCGCGTTGGCCGCCCTCGACCGGGACAAGGCCGTCGCGCTGCGGGTCCGGGCCCTGCTGGAACGCCGCCGGGCCCGCGAGGCCGAACTGTCCGCCCTGTTCGACACCGTCGCCGACCTGGCCACGCTCCGCGACACCGACGCCGTACTGGAGGCCATCGTCCGGCGGGCGCGCAAACTCCTCGGCACGGACGTGGCGTACCTGACCCTGACCGACCCGGAACGCGGCG
Source organism: Longispora urticae (assembly GCF_053902585.1). Lineage (NCBI taxonomy): Bacteria > Bacillati > Actinomycetota > Actinomycetes > Micromonosporales > Micromonosporaceae > Longispora > Longispora urticae. Next base: position 93,932 of record NZ_JAQZSH010000034.1, on the reverse strand, counting down.
ACACCTACATGCGGGTCACCGACGGTTCGGTGTCGGCGCGGTTCCAGCGGCTCCGGCTCTCCATGGGCGCGGGGCTCGGCGGCCTCGTCGCCCAGCTCGCCGCCCCCTACGAGACCGCCAACTACCCCGAGGACCAGCGCTTCCGGCACACCGGGGAGATCGACGCCAGCGTCGGGGAGGAGGGCATCGTGGCCATCCTCGGGGTGCCGTTGAAGCTGGGCCCGCAGGTGATCGGCGTCCTGTACGCCGCGAACCGCACCGCGCGGCCCTTCGCCCGCGAGGAGGTCACGCTGCTCAGCTCCCTGGCCGCGCACGCCGCCGTCGCGATCGACAACGCGCGGCTGCTCGCCGAGACCCGGGACGCGCTGCGCGAACTGAGCACCGCCAACACGGCCGTCCGGGAGCACAGCGACGCCGTGGAGCGCGCCGCCGAGGCCCATGACCGGCTCGCGGACCTGATCCTGCGCGGCGGGGACGTGGAGGAACTCGCCCGGACCGTGGCGGGCATCCTGCGCGGACCCCTCGCGGTGCTCGACGCCGAGGGCCGGGCACTGGTCGCGATCGGCGACTTCGATCCGGACCCGGTGGAGCAACGCGCGCCGACGTGGTCGGACCCCGTCGACGCCTCCCGGCACGCATGGACCGGTCGCGAGGACCCGGCCCCGCTCCCGGCCATCGTCCCCCACGCCCCGGCGGCCGTCGGGGAGACGCCGGGCATCCTCGACGACCTCGGAGAGGTGGTCGCCCGGTCCCGGTCCCTCGGCCGCGCGGTCCGCGACGGCGACCTGTGGGTGTCCGCCGTCGGTACCGGCACCGAGGGCCTGTGCGCCCTCGCCCTGCGCTCCGCCGCCGACCTGACGGAGGCCGACCAGCGGATCTTCGAACGCGCCGCCGTCGTCACCGCGCTGCTCCTGCTGTCCCGGCGCAACGCCGCCGACGCCGAGAGCCGGGTCCGCGGCGAACTCCTCGACGAGCTGATCAGCCGGCCCGACCCCGGCACCGCCCGGGACCGGGCCCGCCGCCTCGGCCTGGACCTCGACCGGCCGCACGTCGTCCTCGTCCTCGCCGGCACCGCCGACGCCCGGCCCCGCGCCGCGTCCTGGGCCGCCGCCGAGGCCGCCGCGCACGGCGGGCTGTCGGGCCACCGTGACGGCAGGGAGGTGCTCCTGCTGCCCGGCGAGGATCCCGGCGCCGCCGCGCGTCGGGCGGCCCACGACCTCGGCGCGGTCCTGCGCACCCCGGTCACGGCGGGCGCGGCCGGTCCGGTGACGGGCCCGGCGGCGGTCCGGGGCGGGTACGCCGAGGCCAACCGGTGCGTGTCGGCACTCCTGGCACTGGGCCGGGCGGGGGAGGGCGCGGGCTCGGCGGACCTCGGGTTCGTCGGACTGCTGCTCGGCGCGGGGCGCGACGTCGGTTCGTTCGTGGCCGACACGATCGGCCCCGTGCTCGACTACGACCGGCGGCGGTCGACGCTGCTGGGGGCGACGCTGGCGGCGTACTTCGCGGCAGGGGGCAGTCCGGCGCGCGCGGCCGGCGTGCTTCACGTGCACGTCAACACCGTGAACCAGCGCCTGGACCGGATCGGCCAGCTGCTCGGCGCGGACTGGCAGCAGCCGGACCGGGTGCTCCAGATCCAACTCGCGTGGCAGCTGCACGAGCTGCGGGGGAGCCTGGGATAGCCACGGTGCCGAAGGTGTGGTCTGCCGGGGACACCCCACCCGTAATAATCCGATGGTTTCTAGATCTTGATTGGATAGCGTTCCGGGGGTGAGGGATCTACACACGCTGCCCAAGGCCCACCTGCACGTCCACCTGGAGAGCACGGTCCGCTGGACGACGCTCGCCGAGATCGGCGCCGCCAACGGGGTGCCGGTGCCCCCGCGCGACCACGCCTTCGCCGGGTTCGCGGACTTCTTCGACCAGAACGACCTGGTCAGGGCCTGCCTGCGCCGGCCGGCCGACTTCCACCGGATCGCCGTCGAGTTCTGCGAGGACGAGGCCGCCCAGGGCGTGCGCTACGCGGAGGTGTCCTTCACCGCCGCCGGCCACGGCGACCGGCTCGGCGACCCGACCATGCCCCTGTCCGCGGTGCTCGACGGGCTCGCCGAGGGCGGGGAACGCTTCGGCATCGACACCCGGGTCCTGATCGACCACTCCCGGCGCCGGTCCGTCGACCGCGCCTGGCGCAGCCTCGACCTGGCCGAACGCTTCGACGGCGTGGTCGCGATCGGCCTGGCCGGCGACGAGGCGTTCCCCGGCGACCCGTTCGCGGACGTGTTCGCCGCCGCCCGGGACCGGGGCGTGCACGTCGTGCACCACGCGGGCGAGGCGTGCGGGCCCGACAGCATCCGGCAGGCGGTCACGACCGGGCGCACCGAGCGGATCGGGCACGGCATCACCATCCTCGACGACCCGGACCTGGTCGCCGAGGTGCGCGAACGCGGGCTGGCGCTGGAGGTGTGCCCGTCGTCGAACGTGGCGCTCGGGTTCGCGCCGTCGCTGGCGGAGCACCCGCTGCCCCGGCTGCGCGACGCCGGCCTCGTCGTCACGATCAACACCGACATACCCTCCTTGATCGGTACGCCGCTGGCCGTGGAGTACGCGCGGGTGCGCGACGCGTTCGGGTACGACGACGCGGTGCTCGCGGAGCTGGCGCGGAACGGGATCGGGGCGTCGTTCGCGCCGGACGGGGTGAAGGAGCGGGTCCGGGCGGGGATCGACGCCTGGCTCGCGTGACGGTCGCGCGGGGCCTGCCTGCGGGTTGTCGCCGGTCACGAGGCTGACGGGTCCTCCGTGGACCTGGCCGGCCGGCGCGCCCGCAGCGGTTGGCCGGCGCGCTCCGCTGGCTCCGGGCCCGTGTAGGTGCCCTGGTAGCGGAACCGCAGCCCCGGCTCCTCGTACTCCTCCAGGGCGTGCGCGATCCACCCCGCCGTCCGGGCCAGCGCGAACACCGCCTCCCCGGCCCCGGGCGTCATCCCGCAGACGTGCGCCAGCACCGCGAGCGCGAACTCGATGTTCGGCAACCGGGGCGAACGTCCCCCTGCGGCGGCCAGCAACCCGTCCACGGCGGCCCGGACCTGCGGCGCGGTCGGCACGTCGCCGAGGAGCGTCAGGAGCACGCGGGCCCGGACGTCCCCGTCGGGGTACAGCGGGTGCGCGCCGGAGAAGAAGCCCTCGACGCGGCCCTCGGTGCGGAGGCGTTCGGAGTACACCGCGAGGGGGTCCCCGGTGGTGATCGCGTCGGCCAGCAGCCGGTGCGCCTGGGTGGCGGCGGCGCCGTGCAGGGGGCCGTCGAAGGCGCTGAGGCCGGCGGCGACGACGGCGTACGGGTGCGCGCGGGCGGAGGCGGCGACCCGGGCGGCGAAGGTGGAGGCGGCCAGGTCGTGGTCGGCGAGCAGGACCAGGGCGGCGTTGAGGGCGTGCACGGTGGCCGGCGTCGGGGCCCGGGTGGTGAGGCGGGGCCAGAGGCGGGCGGCCAGCTCCGTAGTCGGGGCGGGCGGCGGACCGTCGGCGAGGACCGGTAGCGCGTCGACCATCGTGGCCAGCAACGCCGCCCCGGTACCGGCGACCGCGTCGGGTTGGATGTTGAACCGCACCGGATCCGCCGCCGCCGCCACGGCCACGATCACCCGGAACCGGTCCGTCAGCCGCACGCCGCCGGGCAGCGGAGCGGTGGCCGCCCGCGCCAGGTCGACGAACCCGTCCGGCGCGATGAATCGGGCATGCGGTTCCAGTGTTCCCGACCACAGCAGCGTCGCGACCGCCTCGAACGAACGCGCCCGCGCGAGGTCCGCCGCGTCGTGCCCCCGGTAGTGCAGCCGACCGTCCCGGATGAGGGTCAGGGCCGTCCGGACCACCGGCCCGGACTCCTTCGCCGGCCGGTTGCGCGAACCCCGCGCGGCGAGTTGTTCCACCTCAGCGGGGTCGAAGAGGCTGCCCCGGCCGTCCCGGGCCCGGGTGCTGTGCAGCAGCCCCCGGCTCACGTACGCGTACACCGTCTCGGGTTTGACGCCCAGTCGCGCGGCGGCCTGGTCGGTCGTGAGCTGATCCACCCCGTCATCCTCTCACATTGACTAGTCAACATTGACAACTCATGTCGGGGTGCGTGACAGTCGGGGCATGGCACACAGCATTGACGTCCCCCGGGGGCTGGCCGGCGTGATCGTGACCGACACGGCGATCGGCGACGTCCGGGGCCTGGAGGGCTTCTACCACTACCGGCAGTACTCGGCGATCGAACTCGCACGCACCCGCAGCCTGGAGGACGTCTGGCACCTCCTCCTCGACGGCGACCTGCCCGACCCGGCACAACGGGCCGCCTTCGCCGCCGAGATCGCCCCGCTCCGCCGGATCCCCGACCACCTGCGCCCGCTCCTCGGCCCGATCGCCCGGGTGTCCAGCCCCCTGGAGGGCCTGCGCACCGCGCTGTCGCTCGCCGGCTCCCTGCACGGCGTCCGCCCCCTGATGGACATCAGCCCCGAGGCCCGCCGGGCCGACGCGCTGTTCGCCTGCGCCCTGACCCCGACCCTGCTCACCGCCCTGCACCGGGTCCGCGCCGGCCAGCTGCCGATCGAACCCCGCGAGGACCTGTCCTACGCGGCGAACTACCTGTACATGCTGACCGGGACCGTGCCCGGGGCGGCGCACGCGCGGGCCGTCGAGCAGTACCTGATCTCCACCATCGACCACGGCTTCAACGCCTCCACGTTCACCGCCCGCGTGATCGCCTCGACCGGCGCGGACCTCGTCGCGTGCCTGGTCGGCGCGATCGGCTCCCTGTCCGGTCCGCTGCACGGCGGCGCGCCCAGCCGGGCCCTGGACACCCTCGACGCGATCGGCACCCCGGACCGGATCGACCCGTGGATCCGGGAACGCGTCCTGGCGGGGGAGCGGATCATGGGCTTCGGCCACCCCGTGTACCGGACCGAGGACCCCCGGTCGCTCATGCTGCGGGACATCGCCGTGGGGATCGGCGGGCCGCTGGTGGACTTCGCCGTGCAGGTGGAGGCCCGGGTGTTGGAGCTGCTCGCCGAGTTGAAGCCGGGGCGGGAGCTGTACACCAACGTGGAGTTCTACGCCGGGGTGGTGATGGAGCTGTGCGGGCTGCCCCGGGAGATGTTCACGCCGACGTTCGCTTCGAGCAGGGTGATCGGGTGGTGCGCGAACATCCTGGAGCAGGCCCGGGACAGCAAGATCATTCGGCCGGCGGCGCGGTACGTGGGGGTGGGGGCGCCGGTGCCGGTGCCGGTGGGGTGAAGGGTCGGCCGGCGGGTCGGGCTACTCGCCGGTCGCGCCGTCGATGCGCTGCCGGAGCAGGTCGGCGTGGCCGTTGTGGCGGGCGTACTCCTCGATCAGGTGGACCAGCACATACCGCAGTGACACCACATCGCCGTCGGCGTAGTGCAGGACCTCGTCGAGTCCGCAGGCCCCGACGACCCGCCGCGACTCGTCGACCTTGGCCTGCCAGGCCGCCAGCCCGGCAGCGACGTCCGCCGCGTCGACCTCGTTGAAGTCGGCGCCGTCGTAGCCATCCTCCGGGGTGTACGTCCCGTAGGTGAGCACCAACTCCCTGCCGCCCCACTCCGCCAGCCAGCCCTCCTCCACGTCGGTCAGGTGCCGGACGAGGCCGAGCAGTGAGAGCGTCGCCGGCGCCACCGACCGCAGCCGGAGCTGGTCGTCCGCGAGCCCGGCGCACTTCCGCATCAGGGTGGCTCGGTGGTTGTCCAGCACGGTGACGAGCAGGTCACGCTCGCCGAGCCGGAACATGTCCGCAGGGGCGACCCGGTCGGTGTCCATCGCGCGACCGTAGCGGCGGTGGCCTGGTCGGGCAACCGCAATACCGGTGGGTTCCGGCCAGCTCGAGTGCCTTGTCGACGCCCTGCCGGCCTGACGGAATCATGGGGGCGGGCTGGCCCGTTGGTCCGGTCTCGGGGCACCGGGTTCCTCGAGGCTTCCGAACCGGGCCAGCGCCAGGCACCCCGCCAACGCGAGGGCGAACCCGACGACGGCGACCGGCACGAACCCGGCCCGGGTACCGTCCCCGAACACCGCGACGCCGAGGACCGACGGCAGCACGGTCTCCCCGATGACCAGCCCGGCGGTGACGGTGGTGACGGCGCCACGTTGCAGCCCGGTGGTCAGGTACAGGAACGCGACCACCCCGCCGAGCGCCATCGCGTACACCGCGGGCTCCCGGATCAGCCGCCCCGGCGCGAACGACGTCACCGACCGCGCGGCCAGTGCCACCACCCCGAACGCGAGCCCGGCGACCAGCCCGAGCGTCGCGGACCGCAGCCGGACGGGAAGCCGCAGCGCGGCCAACCCGAGGACGCCCAGGAGTGCGGCGGCGGGCAGCAACGCGATCCGGAACGCGAACCCCGCAGGCCGGGCGCTCTCAGCGCCGGCGGACAGCCCCAGGAGCGCCAGCCCGCCGCACACGGCCGCGACGGCCACCCACTGCGGAACGGACAGTCGCAGCCGCAGTGCCACGGTCGCCACCACCGCGGTGACGGCCAGGCTCGCGGCGAGTGCTGCCTGCACCACGAAGACGGGCTGGGACCGCAGCGCCCAGAACTGGAGCCCGAACCCGGCCGTGTCCAACCCCAGGCCGAGCAGGAACGGGGTCTGCCGCATCACCCGGACCACGAGCCTCGGGTCGACACCGTCCCCCGCAGGGGTGTCGCGGGCCGCGATCGCCTGGAGTACGGAGGCCGCGCCGTAGCAGATCGCGGCCAGCAAGGCGGCGGCCAGGCCCCAGGTCATCGCCCGATCCTACGGCGAGTGACCTGGTCAGGAGTCGGTTTCGAGCCGACCGTGGTGTGCCCCGTACCGGGGTGTTCGGTGACCCCGGACGTTCCGAGTGTGAGCCCGGCGGATCCCGGTCCCGCTTCCTCCTGGTGCGGGAACCCTGCCCCACAGTGTCGGCAGCCACCACGCCGCCGCAGGTGGTACGCGAGCGCCGCCGCGCCCAGCGCCACTCCCCACACAGGCCACACCGTCTCCGGCAGAGTCGTCGCCCAGCTGTCGGCGGTCACACCCTGGAGCGCGACCATCCGGACGTACATCAGGCCGGCTTCGGTGACCAGGATCGCGACCAGCGCGGCGGGGATCGTCGCCAGACTGATCGGCACCCTCCTGCCGCGCAGACCTGGCAGCCAGCGGGGGAACACCTCGCCCCAGCCCTGGATCAGCCCCAGGGTGAGGACCGCGCCGCCCGCGCCCATCGTGGCCAGGGTCGCGCCGGCGATCCACATGCCGTTCTCCTGGCCCTCGCGGAGGAACTCGTCCGTGATGCCCAGCGGGATGCCGAGGGCCCAGGCCCAGCGGGTCGCCGCGTACACGAACGGGGTCGCGAACGCGATCCACGTCGCCCACCGGCCCCACCGGGCAGCCGAGGCCGCCGTGGTCCAGGCGGCCGTCGCGCCGGGGCCCCGCCCGCAGTTGCCGCAGGTCCCGGTTGCCCGTCTCCGGTACGCCACCGTCGTCGCCGCCCACGCGATCCCGAGCGCCACCATGATGATGAGGTTGATCCGTGGCCACGGGACCAGGTCCAGATACGACTGGCCCGCGGGGAATCCGAACGGCAACGTGACCGCCAGGATCGGCGTGTACGCGACGACCACCAACACGCGGTAGTCCGGAACGAGCACGGCCAGCACCACCGCGGTGACCAACCCGAACCCGGTCAGCAGGCGCGGCCAGGTCCAGCCACGGTCGCGACCCCAGCCCCGGGCCATGGCGAGCGCGGCGCATGCGCCCAGCACGCCGGCCAGCGTGATCACCGGCCCGCCGACCCGGGCGGTCGCCGCCCCGAGCAGCGAAGCGGCCAGCCCGTTCTCCCCAGCCGCCACCAGCTCGGCGGCACCCCTGCCGAACGGGAATCCGGGTCCGCCGAGAGCCCAGACGGCACCGAGTGCCCCGTAGCCCAGGGAGGCCGCGGCGGTGACGTGTCCGATCCACCGTGGCCACGTTTCTCTGATCCTCATGCGGTCCAGCGTCGCGGTCCCGGGGCGGGGACACCATGTGCCGTTCGGCAGGTTTTCGAGAGGGCCAGGGGTGCCGTTCGGCACGGGCGCGCCTCGCGGACAGGCCCTAGGCTGGACACATGATCAGGTGGGTGCGGGTGGTCGCCGCCCTGGGCACCGTCGCCCTGGGCGGCGCGCTGTACGGGTGGCACGGCACCGCGACGTTGAACATCGTGCCGGCCCTGGGGGCGGGTCTCGCGGTCCTCGTCGCGATCGCGGGCTGGCCGGGCAACCGGGCGTGGCTCGTGTGGCCGGCCGCGGTCGCCGCGGTGATCTCGCTGGCCGTCACCCTCGGCTACGACGTGCCCCCGGGCTACCAGGAGTCCCGGTGGACCCTGGTGGAGCAGGCGGCGATGCTCGCCCTCGTCTTCGCGGTGGTCCGTTGGGTGCCCCCGCGCGGGGCGTGGCTCGGCGGAGGCCTGCTGTGTGTCGCGGGCGCCTCGGCGTTCCTGCGCTACGACGTCGGCGAGTCCGTCCACGACACGGCCGGCGGCGTCGCGCTGTGGGGGTTGCTGGCCCTGGTCCCGGCGACGGCGGCCGCCTACCTGCGGCACCAGGAGGACCGGCGGGTGCGGGCGGTCGCCGAGGCGCGCCGCGAGCAGCGTTTGGATCTCGCCCATGACCTGCACGACTTCGTCGCCCACGACGTGAGCGAGATCGTCGCCCAGGCCCAGGCGGCCCGGTTCGCGGCGACCGGCGACGCGCAGGTTCTCGCGGTGCTGGAGAGGATCGAGTCGGCCGGGCTGCGCGCCCTGGCCTCCATGGACCGCACCGTGCACATGCTGCACGCCGGCCCGGCGGCCCGGGTGCCACAACCCGGACTCGCGGACCTCCACGACCTGGTGGGGCGGTTCCCCGGCGCCGAGCTGCGCCTGGATCCGGAGTTGCGGGTGCCCCGGGAGCTCGCGTCGACCGCCTACCGTGTGGTGTCCGAGGCCCTGACCAACGTCCGCAGACACGCCCCCACGGCGTCCCGGGTCGCCGTGGCCGTCGCCACCGACGACACCGCGCTGAGGGTGACGGTCACCGACGACGGCACCCCGGGCCCGCCCGGATCCCGCCACAGCGGCCTGGGACTGCCCGGCCTCACGGAGCGGGTCCAGGCGCTGGGCGGCACCCTCACCGCCGGACCGTTCCGTCGTTCCGACCTCTCGAAACCCGCCGGCCCGCCCGACCCTTCGACCCCACACGAGTCCGCCAGCCAGCGGGAGGCCTACGGCCAGCGGGAGTCCTTCGGCCCAGGCGCTTCCTCCGGCCCAGGCGGGAATTCCGACGGTCGTGAGACCGGCCGCGCCCACCTCCCCGGCGGCCGACAGCGGAACGGCCCCGGCCCAGGCCCCAGCCCCGGCCCAGGCCCCAGCCCCGGCCCAGGCCCCAGCCCCGGCCCAGGCCCAGGCCCCAGCCCCGGTCCAGGGACCGACCACGGCCCCGGGATCGACCACGCAGGACACCCGCACAATGCGGGCAACCCTCACCCGACCACCTCGTTCGCCCGCACCGGCTGGCAGGTCGCGGCCAGCCTGCCCTGGGAAGGAAGACCCCTGTGATCCGGATCCTCCTCGCCGACGACCAGGAGGGTATCCGCAGCGCCTTTCGCATGATCCTCGACTCTCAGCCCGACATGGAGGTGGTGGCCGAGGCGCCCGACGGCGTGACCGCGGTCGCCCTCGCCCGTGAGCTGCGCCCCGACGTCGTGCTCGCCGACATCCGGATGCCCGGGCTGGACGGACTGGAGGTCACCAGGCTCCTCGCCGGTCCAGGGGTGGCCGATCCGCTGCGCGTGGTGGTGGTGACGACCTTCGACCTCGACGAGTACGTGCACGCGGCTCTCCGGGGCGGGGCCTGCGGATTCCTTCTCAAACGGTCCGGCCCGGCGCTGCTCGTGGAGGCCGTCCGGGCCGCCGTGGCGGGGGACACCCTCATCAGCCCGCAGATCACCGTCCGACTGCTCAGTCAGCTCGGCGCGACCGGCTCCCGACTCCCCGGCGGCGCCGACACACGCTGGGCCGACCCCGGCGGCGCCGACACACGCAGGGCCGACCCCGGCGGCGCCGATGTCCGCAGGGCCGGTCCTGGAGACGCCGATGCCCGCAGGGCCGGCCCTGGAGGCGCCGACGCACGCACGGCCGAGACTGGACGCGCCGGGGCCCGCAGGGCCGACCTCGAAGGCGCGGGCGCCCGAGAGGCCGACCTCGGCGGCGCGGGTGCCGGACAGGTCGACCTCGGCGGTGCCGGTGCCCCACAGGCCGGCCTCGGAGGCGCCGCGTCACCGCCGAGGCCGTTCCTGGTCCGTGCCCCGAACCCGGAACCGGCCGAACCGCTCACGATCCGCGAACTCGACGTGGTCCGCCTCGTTGCCAACGGCGGCACCAACGCCGAGATCGCCGCGGACCTCTTTCTCAGTCCCGGGACGGTGAAGAACCACATCGCGAGCGTCCAGCGCAAACTCGGCGTGGCCAACCGTGTGGGCATCGCGGCATGGGCCTGGGCGGGTGGTCACGCGACCCTGTGAGTCCCTTGTGGATTTCCGTCGGCGGGCTCCTCTGGTCCATAGTGGCGGTGGTCTATCGAGAGGAAATCCCGTCGTGACGACGAGTGCGGACATCGGTACCCCCATGGTGCTCATGGGTCTCATGCAGGGCGTCTGGGCAGCCAAGACGGTCGCTGTGGCCCACGAGATCGGCGTCTTCGAGCATCTGTCGGACGGCCGGCCCATGGCCCTGGCCGAGCTGGCCCGACTCTGTGACATCGCCCATCGGCCGGCCGAGGCGGTGGTGACCACCTGCACCGCCCTGGGCCTGCTGGAGTTCGCCGGCGGCGAGTGCCGGCTGACCCCGTTCTCCGCCGAGTACCTGGTGGAGGGCAAGCCCTACTACTTCGGGCCCGCCGTGGCCCTGTTCGACCACCACTACGCCGGCTGGATGCGCCTCGGCGGGGCGATCCGGAACAACCGCCCGTCCACCTGGGACGACGAGGCCACCGACACCATCTTCGACCAGGACGACTCGACGTTCAAACAGCGGTTCTGGCAGGGGATGTACGCGATGTCGGCGTACACGACGCGGGAGATGGCCCGGGCCTACGACTTCTCGGGGGTGCGCCGGATCCTCGACGTCGGCGGCGGGGTGGGTGCCCACGACATCGAACTCTGCCGGCACTACCCGGACCTGCACGCCACCGTGTACGACCTGGCCGCCGTGTGCGAGATGACCCAGAAGCGCATCGCGCAGGAGGGACTCGCGCACCGGGTGTCCGTACACCCCGGCGACTTCTTCAAGGACGAGGCCCTGCCCGGCGGGCACGACGCCGTGCTGTTCTCGATGATCCTGCACGACTGGTCGGCGCAGGAGAACCGGACGCTCCTGAACAAGGCGTTCGCGGCGCTGCCCTCCGGCGGCACGGTCATGGTGGCTGAACTGCTCGTGGACGACGACCGTACCGGGCCGCTGCCGGCCGCCCTGATGGACGTGGCCATGGTCGCCAACACCCGGGAGGGCCGCAACTACACGGCGGGGGAGTACGGGGACTGGCTGCGGGAGGCCGGGTTCACCGACGTGCGCACCGTGCGGTTCGAGGCCCCGGCGGCCAACGGGCTGGTACTCGGCACGAAGCCCTGAACCCGGTCCCGGAGTGAGGTGGCCGGGGCCACAACCTCGGCCACCTCACCCAGGGCCACACCCCGGCCACGTCTGACACGCCTAGGTGCACGCCCCCGGCCCATCGCTGAGCGCCAGGGGCACGGCCCCGGCCACTCCGACACGCCTAGGGCCCCGGTCATCCCCTGACCCGCCCGGGAGCAAGGCACCACCGCAGCCCCACCGGGCGCCGCCCGATTCCACCCGATCAAGCACGATGAAGGATGGCAACACCCCCCACCCGGCGAGACCCTGAAACGGTGACAAGACTCGAAGCGATCCGGCTCGCCGCACAGGAGCGGGCCGCACTCATGGTGGACCGACTGCGGGAGCTGGTGGCGCGCGAGTCGCCCCCGGAGAGCCCGGTTGAGCTGGCCGCGTGCGCGGATCTGCTCGAAGAGTGGGGCACGGCCGCCCTCGGCCGCCCCGCCGAACGCATCCTCCTCGACGGCCTCCCCCACCTGCTCTGGGAGGCGGAGGATCAAGCCGTCCTCCTCCTGGGCCACTACGACACGGTCTGGCCGGCCGGTACCCACGAGGACTGGCCCTTCACCCTGAACGGCGACCGCGCCACCGGTCCCGGTGTCGCCGACATGAAGGCCGGCATCGTGCAGATGCTCACCGCCCTGGAGCTGCTCGGGGACACGTCCCGGGTGGGCCTGCTGCTGACCTGTGACGAGGAGACCGGCTCCCCGGCGTCGCGGCCGTTGATCGAGGCGCAGGCGGCCCGGTCGGGCGCGGTGCTGGTGGGGGAGCCCAGTACCGAGGAAGGGGCTCTGAAGGTCGCCCGCAAGGGCGGTTCGATGTACCGGATCACCGTGCACGGCCGGGCGGCGCACGCGGGGGTCGAACCGCACCGGGGGGTCAACGCCTCGGTGGAGGCCGCGTACCACGTGCTGGCGGTGCGGGAGTTCGCGGGCGACGGCACCAGTGTGACGCCCACGCTGTTCACCTCGGGCACGATGACGAACGTGGTGCCCGAGACGGCCGTGTTCTGCGTCGACGTCCGCGCGTGGACCCGCGAGGAGCTCGACCGGGTGGACGGGCTGATCCGGGGGCTGACCACGCGGCTGCCGGGGGCGACGCTGTCGTTCGGGGGCGGCATCAACCGGTACCCGTTGCAGCATTCGGTGTCGGGGCAGCTGTTCGAGTTGGCGCAGCACGCGGCGAAGGAGATGGGGCTGACCCCGGTCGACGGGGTGTCCGCTCCGGGGGCGTCGGACGCCAATTTCACCGGCGGTCTGGGCGTGCCGACGCTGTGCGGGCTGGGCGGGGTCGGCGGTGGTTCGCACGCGCGCGACGAGTGGGTGGACGTCTCCCAGATGCCGGACCGGGCGGCGCTCCTGGCCGGTCTCGTGGAGAGCGTCCTCGATCCTCCACAAAGGAACTGAGCGCGGAAGGGCGTGTCGTGCCGGATCGCCGGCCCGGGGACAGTAACCTGTCGCCGGGCCGGGCCTCCACCGGCGGAACGCCGACGCGAAGGTGGCTGGCTGGATGGACGAGCCTCTGCGGGGTCCCCGGTTCGGGGTCGAGGAGGAGTTCCTGGTCGTCGACCCGGTGACCCGGGTCGTGCTGCCGCACGCGGAGGCGGTCATCCGCCGGGCCCGGGAGCGGCTCGGCGCGCGGGTGTCCGGCGAGCTGACGAAGATGCAGCTGGAGACCAGGACCGATCCGTGCGGGTCGGTCAAGGAGCTGCACGCCCAGCTCACCGAGGCCCGGGCCGTGCTGGGTGTCAGCGCCGCGGCGGAGGGCGTGCGGGTGGTGGCGACGGGGTCGTCGGTGCTGGCGGGTACGGTGCCGCCGCCGATCACCGAGGGCGCGCGCCAGGACCGGGGCATCGCGAAGTACCGGGGGCTGCACGACGAGCAGGCCATCTGCGCGGTGCACGTGCACGTGGAGATGCCGGACCGGGAGCGCGCGGTGCGGGTCAGCAACCACCTGCGGCCGTACCTGCCGGTGCTGGTCACGCTGACCGCGAACTCGCCGTTCTGGGAGGGCCGCGACAGCGGGTACGCGAGCTGGCGCACCATGGTCTGGCCCCGCTGGCCGGTCGCGGGCCCGCCGCCGTTCTTCACGTCCGCCGCGCACTTCGATGGCATGGTCGAGACGTTCCTGACCGCCGGCACGCTGGTCGACATCGGCACCCTGTTCTGGGACATCCGGCCGTCGGCGAACCATCCGACCCTGGAGATCCGGGTGGCCGACGTGCCGATCACGGCGGAGGAGTCCGCGCTGTACGCGGCGCTGGTCCGCGCGCTCGTCGTGCACGTCGGCGACGCCGTGGACCGGGGCGACGACGGGCCGGAGATCCGGGCGGAGCTGCTGCGGGTGGCCTACTGGCAGGCGGCCCGCGACGGGCTGGACGGCCACGGGCTGGACGTGCGCACGGGGCTGCTGGTGCCGGCGGTCGAGCAGGTGGAGCGGCTGTTCGAGACGGTGCGCCCGGTGCTGGAGGCCAACGGCGACCTGGACCTGGTGTCCGGCTGGCTGCGGCGGCTGCTCGACGGCGGCACGGGCGCGGCCCGGCAACGCGCGGCCGTCGACGCCACGGGCGACCTGAACGCCGCCGTCGACCTCCTGGTGACCCACACAGCTCCATAGACCCTCTATCGGGGTACGCGCCCCGCACGGTTCCCGCCCGACTGTGCCGCCCGGCCCACACGGCTCCGAGGTGCGCCCGTCGCCCCGCGGTGCCCGGCGCGGACCGTCGGCGCGACGGCCCGTCACCCCCGCTGCGGGCCCGCCCCGACTCCGGTCGTGCCCTCCGCGAGGACTGAGCATTCTGGAGGATCCGGACAGCCCGACCGTGCGCGACGCTGGATTTCGAGTCCCACCTCGACGGGAGGCGTCCCATGCACAGCGTCGTCGCCACAGCCCACTACGAGATCCCCCGCCAGACCCCACCGGACATGATCGCCACGGCCCGGGCGTTCGCCGACCGGATGGCCGCCCGCAGGTCCGTCCGGGAGTTCTCTTCCGCGCCGGTGCCCCTGGAGGTCATCGACCAGGCCGTCCGTGCGGCGTCCACCGCGCCGAGCGGGGCGAACCTGCAGCCCTGGCGGTTCGTCGTGATGACCGACCGGGACCGCAAGCGCCAACTCCGGCTGGCGGCGGAGGCGGAGGAGCGCGAGTTCTACGGCCGGCGGGCGACCCCGGACTGGCTGGACGCGGTGGCCCCGATGGGTACGGACTGGCAGAAGCCGTTCCTGGAGGTCGCCCCGGTCGTGATCGTCGTGTTCGAGGTGCACCAGGGCCCCAGCACCCCGAAGCCGTACTACGCGAAGGAGTCCGTCGGCATCGCCGTCGGACTCCTGATCGCCGCGCTGCACCACGCCGGCCTGGCGACGCTGACCCACACCCCGGTGCCGATGCGGTTCCTCAACGAGGTGTGCGGCCGGCCGCCGGAGGAGCGGGCGTTCGCCGTGATGCCGGTCGGCTACCCGGCCGAGGACGCGACGGTCCCCGACCTGCACCGCAAGGCCCTCAGCGAGGTACTGGTCCGGCGGTGACGAACCCCGCCGACCGCCCGGCCCGACCGCTCGCCCGTGCGACGTGGGTCCGCGCCCGCCACCCAGTCCCGCCGGCCCGCACCGGCGGGACGGGGCCGCGCCTCAGCTCCCGCCCGCCAGTTGTTCCGCGAAGAACGCCCGCAGCGGGTCCACATGCCGGTCCTGCCGCCGCCACTCCGCCAGCAGGTCCTCCAGCAGGTGCTTCTCGGTGACGAGCTTGCCGTGCGAGTACCGGCGGATCACCGGGTGGATGAACGCGCTCTCCTTGGCCCGGTCCGGTTCGGGGTGCCGTTCGATGGCGAACACGTCCCCGTACTCGTCGCGGCCCCAGCGCAGCGAGAACGCGTAGACGTGCGGCTCGTCGGCGAACCGGGCGGCGACGTAGTCCTCGGGCAGGTCGACGTGGTGCCGGACCTCGCCGGTGGCCTCGTCCACCACGAGCGCGTCGCAGAGGAACTCGAACTGGGTCCACAGCGCCGAGCTCCAGTTGACCCGGTCGAGGACGAGCGTGGTGAGCGCGTCCGGGTCGGCGGCCAGCACGTCGGGGGCGAGGGGCACGTCCTCGTACCGTTCCCGGAGCAGCCGGGTCAGGGTCCGCAGGTTGTACCGGAACCCGTCGATGAACGCCGAGGACGCCTTCTTGAAGTCGCGCGCCTGGGCGAGGGTACCGGCGAAGTACAGCCCGTCGACGTTCGTGGACTGCCAGTCGGGTCCGGTGGTGGGCATCCGCCCGCTGGCCACCAGTTCCGGCTGGCACCCGGGGTCGAACACGGAGGTGTCCATGGCGAAGCCGGTGCACCGCAGCACCGCCTCGTACTCCAGGGTCGCCGTCTCGCCGTCGGCGTGCGTGTAGGTGATGTCGACCTCGAAGTGGTCGCCGACGGGCCGGATCTCGTCGATGACGCAGTCCAGCACCGAGTGCAGGGTCTTGAACTGGTAGCTGTCCAGCACCGCACCGAACTGGCCGCGCACGTCGCCGGGGTGCTTGGTGTTCCAGGCCAGCCGCAGGGGCCGGGGGCTGGCCAGGTGCACCATCGCGGCGTGCCCGAGGATCGCCGACGCGGTCTCGAACGCCGAGTTGCCCTTGCCGATGATCATGACCCGCTTGTCGTCGTACTTCGCGGGGTCGGTCTCCATCACCTCGTACCCGACGGCGTGTTCGATGCCCTTGATCTGCGGGATGTTGGGCCTGCCCCAGCCGCTGGCCATGACCAGGCACTCGCAGCGCAGCACCCGGCCGGCGGTGTGCACGAGGAACCCGCCGCCCTCGATCCGCTCGACCCGCTCGACGTCCACCCCGAACCGGACGTTGAGCTGGTGGTACTTCTGGAAGTCGGCCAGGTACCGCACGATGTCGTCGGCGTGCGGGAAGTAGTCGGTGCTGTACCGGGTCGGGAACAGCAGGTCCGCGGGTTCGTGCAGCAACGAGTTCCAGTCCCAGCGCAGCCGGATCTCCGGGTCGGAACTGTGGGTGTGCACCTTGTTCAGCGAGATCAGTTTGCGGTGGCGGGGGTAGACCCGGAAGAACTCCGCCGGGGCGTCGGTCCGTTCCAGGGTGACGTAGTCGCTGCCGGTCTGGTGAAGGTAGTAGCTCAGCTGCACACCCGCCGGGCCCGCGCCGACAATGATGTACTGGTGGAATTCGTGGTCCGTGGTTCCGTCATCGCGTGACATGACAGCGACGATCGCGGATGTTTCCGCACGTGTCAACGCGCCGCACGTAGTCCGGACACAGTACGGCGACGACCACCCGGCCGGCAGGCCCCCTCGCCGCCGGGCCGGATGGTCGATCGAGACAGGGACGGGACTCGAACCCGCGATCTCCAGTTTTGCAGACTGGTGCCTTAGCCGCTCGGCCACCCTGTCGGGGAATTGTTTTATTGCACGCTGAATAGCGCATTGTCGAACACATGAAAAAACCGCCTCGGAACAATTCCGGGGCGGTGGTCGGCACAGGTCTCCCTATGTCGTCGACGGCTCCCGGAGGGGCAGACAACAGCGACAACCGTGCAGCTCAGCGACCAGTGCGAGCGCGTTGTGCGCCTCGCCGGTCATGCGGGCCGTCCGGTCCATCGTGGTCACCATTCTCTACTCGTCCTGCGGATAGCCAGAACAATACCGCCACGATTATGGGTACGCAATGGTGTTCGGCGAGCAATATCGAAAAGTCGCGCGTACGCGGGATGGCGCACGATGGGAGACGAATTAGGGTCGGGCGGGAGTGCACAGTGGACGCGGAGGAGGTCAGGTCATGCGGCACATCACCACCGACGCGCAGCTCGACCGGCTGCTGCCCGTCGACGAGGCGGTCCGGCTCCTGCGGCACGCGTTCCTGGCCCCCGGGCCCGCGGAGCGGCTGGCCGCGGCGGCCCTGCACCACGGCAGCACCCCGGCCGGCAGGTTCCTCGCCGCCGGCCTGGCGGGAGACGGCCCGCTGGCCAGGATCGTGTTCGACGACCTCACCGGCGCGGTCACCGGGCTGGTCGTCGGCGCCGGACTCGGCGACCTGCGGGCCGCAGCGACCTCGGTGCTCGCGGCCGAACACCTGATGGCGACCCGCCCGCACCGACTGACCGTCCTGGGCGCCGGCCGCCGGGCGTTCGCGCAGCTGCGCTTCCTGGCCGCCCGGCTCCGGCCGACGGAGATCCTGGTGCACGGGCCCGACTCCGACGCCTTCGTCACCCGGGCGCGGCAGGAACTGGGCCTCGCTCTCGTCGGGGTCCGGGATCCGGCGGCCGCGGTCCGGGGCGCGCGGCTCGTCGTCGCGGCGGCGGACGGGCCGGCACTCGACCCGGCGTGGCTCTCCCCGGGTACCCACGTCAGCCTCAGCCCGGTGGCCCGGGGCGGCGCGGCGGACACCCCGGCCTGGCTCCCGGCCCTCCTCGCCCGCGCGGACCGCACCGTCACCGACGCGCCCGCGCTGGCCCGGGCCCACCTCCGGGCCCTCGGCTCGACCGTGGAGCCGGAGGACCTCGCGGACCTCGTCGCCGGCCGCGCCCCGGTCGGCTCCCGGGCCGACGAGGTCACCGTTCTGCTGTCCTGCGGCCTGCCGGGCGGCGACGTCGCCCTGGCCGAGGGCACCCTGCGCCGGGCGGCCGGCCCGGTCGGGCACACCGCGCCCCGGCGGGCGCACCGGCGGGCCAACTACCGCAGACGGGCCTAGTCGCAGTACAGGCGGGCCTTGAGGGTCGTGGGGACCTGCGCCATCTCGGGTACGTCGCACAGCGAGCCGCTGCCGAGCACCACGCCCCGCCACGCGCCGTCGACCAGGCGCACCAGGATCTGCACCGGCCCGACCTCGGAGTCCAGCGACCCGACCGCCCAGCCGGCCTCGCACACCAGGCTGCCGGTCCGGACCTCCGCGCCGGCGGGCAGGCTGCCGTTGACCGCCTTCGCCGCCGCGAGCACCTCCGGGTGACTCGGGCACGGCACGGCGCTCGGACCAGGGCTCGCGGTCACCCGCTGCGTGGGCCGGGCGGCCGGCCCGGCGGGACCGCACCCGACGAGCCCGGCGAGGACGAGCGGAACAAGGACCACCGAGCTGGGCGTACGCATGCCCCGCACCCTAGTGCCCGTCGGCCGGGCGCAACCCGGACGGCCCCTCGCTCGTTGGACGCTACGGGCTCCCCGCGGGCCCGAAGACCGCGGGTCCACAGTGTCGAGGCTGTGGGCCCGTGGTCGTCCGCCCGCCGGTCCCCTTTGTCTCTTGGCCTCAGCCAAGCGTGTCTGTAGCGTGATCGGACAGTGACCGACGCTTTGGCGCACAGTCGCCGGCTGGCCGGGGGTGTGTCCGGATACCGGTGTACCGCGCCGCATCGGGCGCGGAGGACCAATGTCACAAGTGGTTACAGAACTCCGCGTACCGGTGGTAGGAACAGGCGACGCGCCGGCCACCGGGTGCGCGCCGGTACCGGCGCACGTCCCGCCGCACAGGCACAGGCTTCGACACCGCCCGCCGCGGCGTGGGGACGCGGCGGGTTACCGAGCACACGACGAGACCCGGGACGGCGACCATGACACGAGCCCTGAAGCAGACCCAGGCCCGCAAGATCAGAGTGCTGAGCAATCTCAACCAGCTGCGGAAGCAACCGCGGGAGTTCTTCGCCGCCATCGGCCGGCAGGTTCCCGACGGTGAGATCGGCGAGCTGCGTCTCGGCCCGGTCCGCGCGGTGCTGCTGACCGACCCCGACCACGTGCAGCGGATCTTCGTCACCGAGCGCGACCGGTACGACCGCACCGGCATGATGTGGAAGCCGATGACCCGGCTCAACGGCACCGGCCTCACGGGACACGGCGAACCGTGGAAGCGCAACCGGAGCGTGATGGCGCCGCTCTTCCAGCGCAGCCGGATCGAGAAGCTGGTCGAGATCATGGCGGTCGCGATCGACGAGGCGGTCACCGAACTCGGCGGGCGCGCGGCGGCGGGGGAGCAGCTCGACGGCCTGCGGGAGATGACCCGGATCGTGCACCGGGCGTTGATCCGCGCGTTCTTCGGCGACCGGATCGCCCTCACCGACGCCGACCGGCTGGGCGCCGCCATCGCCACCGCCTTCGGCGCCCTCGGTACCCGGATGCTGATGCCGTTCGTGCCGAACTCCGTGCGGATGCCGGGCGACGGCAGGTTCATGCGGGCCGTCCGCGAGGTCGACGACGTGATGTTCCCGCTGGTCCGGGAGTCCATGGCCGGTGACTCCCAGGGGGACGACATCGTGTCCTGGCTGATCCGGGACAGCCAGAAGCTCGACGAACCGCTCACGGAACGGGAGATCCGCGACAACATCGTCACGCTGTTCGTCGGCGGGACCGAGACCACGGCGCTGGCGCTCACCTGGCTGTGGGCCACCCTGGAGGCCTATCCCCAGGAGGCCGGGCGGCTGCTCACGGAGACCCGGCAGGCGGTCGGGAAGGACGTCCCGGGCCTGGAACACCTTCCCCGGCTCGACTACGCCCGACGGTCCCTGCAGGAGATCCTCCGGCTGTTCCCCGGCGGCTGGATCCTGCCCCGGGCCACCGTGACCGCCGATGTCATCGACGGGGTCGAGATCCGCCCGGGGGACACGGTGCTGACCAGCCCGTACCTGACCCACCGGATGGAGCGTCTCTGGCCCGACGCGGAGGTGTTCGACCCCGAGCGGTTCACCGCCGCGCAGGTCGCCGGGCGGCACAGGATGGCCTACATCCCGTTCGGCGCGGGCGAGCACCGGTGCCTCGGTGAGCACCTGTACCTCATGGAGGGACAGCTGATCATCGCCCGGCTGCTCCGGGACTTCACACCCTCGGTGACCAACCCGGACGACCTGGCCCCGCGCGCCGAGATCACCCTGCGCCCCAGGAACCGGGTGGACCTGAGGCTCACCCCCCGGGACTAGCGCATCACGAGCGCCGCGTGCCGGGCCGCGCGGATCACGGTGACCGGGGCGTAGAGGTCCTTGGCGTGCCACAGCGCGGGATACGCGCCCGGGTCGTCGTTCTCCGCCAGGAACGTCCGGCCCCGGGCGACGTGCGCCGCGTGTGCCGGGTCGCCGGAGCGCACCAGGACCTGCACCGCGTACGCGGTCTCCTCCACGGTGCCGGACCAGCGCCCCCACGAACCGTCCGGGCGCTGGTCGCCGGCCACCCAGCGGGCGGCGGCGGCCACGGCGGCGGTGGCGGTCGGGCCGCCATACGCGGCGAGGGCCAGGACACAGCAGGCCGTCGCGTAGTACGGGGACGCGTGCCACTTGTCGGTCCAGCTGCCGTCGGCGTCCTGGGTGGCCAGCAGCCAGTCCGTGACCATCGTGCGGGCGCCATCGAACCGGGGCGCGTCGTCCGGCCGGGCCGCCAGGTACGCGCCGAGCGCCTCCAGGACGTGCGCGTTGGTGCTGATCGACGGGTTGCGCTCGTCGGGGAAGCAGGTGAAGTACCCGTCCGTGCGGTAGTCGAGCAGGCTGTCGGGCCGGCGCACCCTGCCGTGCGCGGTGAGCGCGTGCAGCACGGCGGCGGTGTCGTCCGCGTCGCAGGGCAGGCCGGCGGCGGCGGGCGCCCCGTACTCCCCGAGGGCCGCGTCGAGACTGTCGAGGAGCTCCTCGGGCACGACGTAGGGGTCGGGTGTCAGGGCCAGGCTGTTGAGCACCCAGGACCGTTCGAAGAAGGTGATCGGGGTGACGCCGGGGACCGGGCCGCCGGCCGCGTCCTGGATCGCGTGCAGATAGCGGGCGGACGGTCCGTCGGGGTCGCCGTCGGGCCCGAGCCAGGCCGCCGTCGCGGCGGGGGAGCCGGCGACCGCGCCCTGGGAGGGTTCCGCGCCGCAGCGCCCGGCCGCGGCGCCGAGCACCTCCAGCGAGGCCCACAGTTTCACGGGCGCGTGGTGGCCCTGGTCGATCCTGTCCCGCAGCCGCAGCAACGACTTCTCCTCGATGCCGCGGGGCAGGCCGAGCCGCTCCGCCGCGGGCAGCCGGGCGTTGACGTCGGCGGTCAGGGCCGGCACCACGAGTTCGACCGCGATGGTGTCGGCGGGCGCCACGTCGGCGGCCAGCCACGACCGCAGCCGGTCCAGTCCGCGCCGGGCCGGCCCGGGGTGACCGGCCGCGAGCAGGCTCTCGACGGCACTGAGCGTGGGCACGTACCCGTAGCCGTCGGCCTGGCCCCAGGAGCCGTCCGGGGCCTGGCCGCGGAGCAGGAAGTCCACCCTGGCCTGGTGGCCGGCGAGCCGGGGGAGGAGCGAGACGAGTCGGGAGGTGTCGTAGACCGACGTGGACACCCGACTACCGTCGGTCATCATCGTGGTCAGCAGCATGTCTGCGTGGGGCACGGCGGACGCCTCTCGGGGACCAGAAGCCATCAATGTCACTGACAGTAGTGATCTGTTGTGGACAGAGTGAGTTTGGCACACCCGGCTTGTACCGAACAAGGGTGAAGTATCTTTCTGTCCGGTGTGGGTAGCGCCACGTGTTCCAAGGGGGAGTGACCTAAGTCTCATTCTGATTTTCTTCTGTCAGCGACCAGCTAATTTACTCAAGTCGATCATGTCTGTGACATGGCTCTGACCGTGACGTGCCGGCGGTCCATAATGGATTCGTGGGGTGTTGCCTTGGCTGACACTTGTCCCACTGATATCGTCTCCCCGGCTGATAAGCGCAATAATGTCGACTTCGTCGGGATGGTGGGATGAAGTTCCGCAGTACGCGGGTGCGGACCAAGGTCGTGGCACTGCTCCTCTCGCTTTTCGCGCTGTGGGCGTTCGCCGCCAGCGTGACGTTGCGGGAAGGTCTGGGCCTGCTGAACGTCAGCACTCTGAGCGATGGTCTGGGGAAGCCCACCGACGCACTCGTCTCCCAACTACAGCAGGAACGCCGGTTGTCCGTCGTGTACCTGGGCAACGGCAGCGCGGATCAGCGGTCCGCCCTCACCGCCCAGCGGACGCGGACCAACGAGGCGCGTGACACCTTCACCAAGCTCGCGGGTGGCAGCGACGTCCGGGGCGCCGCGAGCACCGCGCTCCAGCAGCGCATCGACGAGACGTTCAAGGGGCTCGAAAGCCTGCAGGGCACCCGGGACGCGATCGACGCCAGCAGCATCGACCGGGGGCGGGCCGCCACGGCGTACGGCGACATGATCTCCGCCGGCTTCCGGATCTACGGCTCGATCGCCAGTCTCGACGACCAGGAGATCGCCAAGCAGGCCCGGACCCTGATCGCCCTGAGCCACGCGCGTGAGGTCCTCTCCCAGGAGGACGCCCTGCTGGCCGGAGTCATCGCCGCCGGGAAGTTCGGCGGGACGGAACACCAGCAGTTCATCGTGCTCTCCGGTACCCAGCGCTTCCTGTTCGCCGAGGCCGCAGCGGAGTTGACGCCCAAGCACCGCGCCGCCTTCGAGAAGCTCGCCGCGGAGCAGGGCCTGAGCACGCTGAAGGCCCTCGAGGACCGGGTCATCGAGAAGGGCAAGGTCGGTGTCGCGCCGCCGGTCGAGGCCGCGGCCTGGAAGGCGACCACCGACCAGGCGATCGCGGACCTGCGGACCCTGGAACTCGGCGCCTCCGACGACCTGGTGGAGATCGCCAAGCCCGCCGCCGTCGGCGTCATCATCCGGCTGCTGCTCGCCGGCGGCCTCGGCCTGATCGCCGTCATCGCCTCCATCGTCATCTCCATCACCACGGCCCGTACCCTCGCCGCCCAGCTCACCCGGCTCCGCGAGGCCGCCTGGGAGCTGTCCACCACCCGGCTGCCGGGCGTGGTCGAGCGGCTCCGGCGCGGCGAGGAGGTCGACGTCTCCGTCGAGGCCCCGCCGCTGCCCACCGGTGACGACGAGATCGGGGCGCTCAGCCGCGCGTTCAACTCCGTCCAGCAGACCGCCGTCGAGACCGCCGTCGAACAGGCCGCGCTCCGCCAGGGTGTCCGCGACGTGTTCCTCAGCCTCGCCCGGCGGACCCAGGCACTGGTGCACCGCCAGCTCAAGCTCCTCGACGTGATGGAGCGGCGCGAGAAGAACAGCCCGGAGGAGCTGGCCGACCTGTTCCGGGTCGACCACCTCGCCACCCGGATGCGCCGCAACGCCGAGAACCTGATCGTCCTGTCGGGGGCCACCGCCGGCCGCGGCTGGCGCAACCCCGTCCCGCTGATGGACGTCGTCCGCGGCGCGCTCGCCGAGGTCGAGGACTACGAACGGGTCCGGGTCCTGCCGATCGGCCCGGTGGCCCTGGCCGGCCGCGCCGTCGGCGACGTGATCCACCTGCTCGCCGAGCTGATCGAGAACGCCACCGCCTACTCCCCGCCGGACACCCCGGTGCAGGTCACCGGCCAGCGGGTCGCGAACGGTTTCGTGATCGAGGTCGAGGACCGTGGCCTCGGGGTCAGCCCCGAGGACATGGAGGCGGCCAACGAGCGGATGAAGAACCCGCCGGAGTTCAAGCTGACCGGCAGCGCGCACCTCGGCCTGTACGTGGTCGGCAAGCTCGCCGGCCGGCACGACATCCAGGTCAGGCTCCGCGACTCGCCGTACGGCGGCACGACCGCGATCGTCCTCGTCCCCACGTCCCTCGTCGTGGACAGCCCGGACGAGCCGGCCACGAGCCCGTCCGTGGTCGAACCCGTGCGGATCGTGCCCGGGCCGCGCCCGGTCCGGACCCCGCACCGGACCCTGGAGGTCGTCCCCGCCCCGCGCGGGCCGATCCTGCCCGACCGGGGTCCCGAACCGGACATCGACGTCCACCAGCAGCCCGACACCCCCGAGTCCCAGGGAGGCGAGCCGGAGGTGCCAGAGTCCACACCGTCGGGGCTGCCCCGCCGGGTCCGCCAGGCCAGCCTGGCCGCCCCGCTGCGGGAGCAACCCGCCCCCGTCGTCGCTCCGGTCGCGGAGCCGACGGGTCGAGCACCCGAAGAGATCCGCTCGATGATCGGTTCCTACCAGCGGGCCACCCGCCGGGGCCGTCGCGAGGCGGAGAAGACACCGGAGACCCCGGCCCCGCCCGCCGAGGTCGACCAGCCCACCAGTTAGAACCGCACCCCGGGACCACCGGGGCCTCCTGGGGAGAAACATGGCACAGAAGACGAGTACGGTGCGGGATCTCGCCTGGCTGCTCGACGACCTGGTCGAACGGGTGGCACACGCCCGGCAGGCGGCGGTCCTGTCGGCGGACGGGCTGCTGATCGCCGCGTCCAGTGGACTCGACCGTGAGGACGCCGACCACCTGGCGGCCGTCGCGGCCGGGTTCCAGAGCCTCGCGCGGGGCGCGGGGCGGCACTTCGGCGGCGGCTCGGTGCGCCAGACCATCATCGAGATGGACTCGGCCTTCCTGTTCGTGATCGCCGCGGGGCACGGGGCCTGCCTGGCCGTCCTCGGCACCGAGGACGCCGACATCGGTCTCATCGCCTACGAGATGGCCATGCTGGTCGCCCGGGTCGGTCAGTACCTGGCCACCCCGTCGCGGACCACCGTCGTGGCTGAGGTCTGACCATGAACGAGTGGCTGGACGAGGACGCGGGGCCGGTCGTCCGGCCGTACGCGATGACCCGGGGTCGTACCCGGTCCTCCGCGGGGGAGTTCGACCTGATCGCGATCGTCGTCGCCACCGGCGCGGCCGCCGCCGGCCTGGAGCCGGAGCACGTCTCCATCCTGGAGCTGTGCGGGGCGCCGTTGTCGGTGGCCGAGATCTCGGCGCACCTGGACCTGCCGGTCGGCATCGTCCGGGTGTTCCTCGGTGACCTGCTCACCGCCGGGCTGATCCAGACCCGGGCGCCGCAGCCGGTCGCGGACATGCCGAGCCGGCGGACCCTCCTGGCGGTGATCGATGGTCTCCGTGCCCTCTGACGTCGAGCCGCTGCCCACCGCGATCAAGATCCTGGTCGCAGGCGGGTTCGGCGCGGGGAAGACGACGCTCGTCGGCGCGGTCAGCGAGATCCGGCCGCTGCGGACCGAGGAGACCATCACGGAGGAGAGCGTCGGGATCGACGACCTGTCCGGGGTGGAGCGCAAGGAGACCACCACGGTCGCGATGGACTTCGGTCGGATCACGATCAACCCCGAGCTGGTGCTGTACCTGTTCGGCACGCCCGGCCAGGACCGGTTCTGGTTCGTGTGGGACGAACTGGCCCTCGGCGCGGTCGGCGCGGTCGTGCTGGCCGACACCCGCCGGCTGCCCGGCTGCTTCCCGTCGATCGACTACTTCGAGCGCCGGGGCACGCCGTTCATCGTCGCGGTGAACTGCTTCGACGGCGCGGACCGGCACGACCCGGACGAGGTGCGGGCGGCGCTCGACCTCGACCCGGTGGTACCGGTGGTGCTGTGCGACGCCCGGGTGCGGGAGTCCAGCAAAGAGGTCCTGATCACGCTGGTCGAGCACGTGGTCAACTCCACGCCCGCGTACGCCTGACCGGCGCCGACGGACGTGTCCAGGCCGGGTCGGGTGGGACGACACCGACCTGGACAGCTCCGGTACCCGTCAGATGTAGTAGGTGTTCGGTTCCTGGCCGCACAGGATGCGGCCGTAGAGCTCGGCGTTGACGTCCGGGATCATGATCGCGTGCAGGCTCACGGTCCGCAGGTCGTTGAGCACCCGGTGCACGGGGACCTTGGTGTACGCCGAGGAGCCGCCGCTGGCCGCGGTGAGGATGTCCGCCGCCTCGTTGGTCAGCTTCACCGCCGCGCCCTCGTCGCCGCGGATGCGGGCGCGTTCGGTGAGGTCGAAGGCGTCCCCTGAGGCGCACTTCGCGTCGACCGTGTCAGCCAGCCGGAACGCGTGGAACTCCGCCTCGTCGATCTTGTTGACGGCCTCGGCGATCCGCAGGTGGGTCACCGGCGCGGCGGCCAGGTCCGGGCCCAGCGTGTAGGTGGCCTTGCGGCCGGGCAGCCGCTCGAAGAACGAGTCCCGGATCGCCTTGGCCATGCCGAGAACGACGCCGACGGTGGCGGCCGTGCCCACGCTGATGAACGGGGCCCGGTACATCGGGACGCCGGCGTTGAGCGCCGAGGCCGACTGGCTGTTCACCACCGCGGGCACCGGGAGGACGCGCTCCTGCGGGACGAACAGGTCCTTCGCGGTCGTGGTGACGCTGCCGGAGCCGCGCAGGCCGTGGGTGTGCCAGTCGTCGGTGATCACCAGGTCGGCGACCCGCACCGGGGCCATCACCGGGTACGGCTCCCCGGCCGGGTCGAAGAAGATCGCCGAGATCTGCTGCCACTGGCTGCTCAGGGCACCGCTGATGGACGGCCACGAGCCGTTGACCAGGATGCCGCCCTCGACGGGTACGGCCGTCGCGGTGCCCGGCCCGAGGGTGGCGCAGGCCTGCACGTCGGGGTTCTCGAACACCTCGTCCTGGACGGCGTCCGGGAACAGGCCGACGGACCAGGTGGAGATCCAGGAGCAGGCGACCACCCAGGCCGCGGACCCGTCGAGCTGGGCGATCGCGTCGGACACCTCGACCAGGGTCCGCGCGTCGCTCTCGTAGCCCCCGTAGCGCTTCGGGACCCGCAGCCGGAACAGACCCGCGTCGGTCAACGCCTTGATGGACTCCTCGTGCACCCGGCGGTTGTCCGACGACCACTCGGCGTTGGACCGGAGGACGGGCGCGATCTCGGAAACCCGCCGCAGCAGTTCTTCGCGGGACGGGACGGCGACAGTGGACATGGTCTCTCCTTCATGGACTGTGGACAGTTCTGGAAATCCCCTCGAAAGCATTGCCCCAACGCGGTGGCCGCGCTTCTCCCGTGTTGCCTGATCCGCCGGATGTGCGAACGGCGGTCCGACCGCGCCGGTGCGGTGCGACGGGAGGGCACGATGGAGGAAGCCTGCGGGCGTTTCGTTCCCCGATGATTGCCTGGCGTAACGAATCGGACACCGAACTACCGATGTGCTCCGGTCGCGAGGAAGAGGAGTGAAACGTGACGACGAACAGTGAGGCGGCCGCGGCCGTCCCGACCGACGCCGAGCTCGCGGCATCGTTGGGCGGGGACTTCCGCAGCGACTTTGTCACCGTGGACGGGCTGCGCCTGCACTACGTCGCCGGCGGGAGCGGAGCGCCGCTGCTCCTGTTGCCCGGCTGGCCCCAGACCTGGTGGGAGTTCCGCAAGGTGATGCCCGCGCTCGCCGCGTCCGGCCGCCGGGTCATCGCGGTGGACCTGCCCGGCATGGGCGGTTCGGACAAGCCGGCCACCGGTTACGACAAGAAGTCGATCGCGCGGGTCCTGCACGGGTTCGTCCGGGCGCTCGGCTACGACCAGGTGGACATCGCCGGCCACGACGTCGGTTCGCAGGTCGCGTTCAGCTTCGCGGCCAACCACCCGGAGGCCACCCGCAAGGTCGCGATGCTGGACATCCTGCACCCGGACCCGTCGCTGTACGAGCTGCGGATGCTGCCGGTGCCGGGCATGCCGTTCTTCCCGTGGTGGTTCGCCTTCAACAGCGTCCCCGGCCTGCCCGAGCAGCTGCTGGCCGGGCGTGCCCGGGTCCTCGTCGACTGGGTCTTCGACAACTTCCTGCTGGACCAGGGCGCGGTGACCGAGCTGGACCGGGCGGTGTTCGCGCGGGCCTACGACTCCGCGGACGCGATCCGCGGCGGCAACGGCTGGTACCAGACGTTCGGCCAGGACATCGTCGACCTCGCGTCCTACGGCAAGGTGACCGCCCCGATCCTCGGGCTCGTCTCCAACCTCGGCGACGGCATGTTCGCCGCGATGATGCAGGGCACGCTCTCCACCCAGGGCGACGACGTGAAGATCGTCGTCGTCAAGGACGCGGGCCACTACTTCGTCGACGAGGCGCCGCAGACCGTCATCGACGAGCTCACCGAGTTCTTCGCGTAGTCCAGAAGCCTTCCACCCGCAGAGATGGAGTGACACCGTGACTGTGACCCTGGGATTCATCGGCAGCGGCATGATCGGCGGCGCGCTGGCCCGCCTCGCCGTCGCCGCGGGCATGAACGTCGTGATGAGCAACTCCCGTGGCCCCGGGACCCTCGCCGACCTCGTCGCCGAGCTGGGCCCGCGCGCCCGGGCGGCGACGGCGGCGGAGGCCGCGCGGGCCGGCGACATCGTCGTGACGGCCGTGCCGCAGCTCGCCTACCACCAGCTTCCGGCGGACGCCCTGGCCGGCAAGACCGTGATCGACACCCTGAACTACTACCCGGACCTGCGCGACCTGCGCATCCCGGAGCTGGACTCGGACGAGCTGACCTCCAGCGGTCTTCTACAGCGGCACCTGGCCGGCTCGCGGGTGGTCAAGGCGTTCAACAACGTCGACTGTCTCCGGCTGGTCAGCCTCGCCCGGCCGTCCGGAGCCGTCGACCGCACCGCCGTGCCCGTGGCGGGGGACGACCCGGAGGCCAAGGCGGAGGTGGTGCGGCTGGTGGACGCCCTGGGCTTCGACGCGGTGGACATCGGCACGCTCGCCGAGAGCTGGCGCAGCGAACCCAACACGCCCGTGTACATCGTGCCCTACTTCCCCGCGGAGCCGGCGGGGCTGAGCCCGGCGGAGTTCTCGCAGTGGTTCCGCGCCGCCCCAGGCGTACCGGTGTCGGCCGACCGGGTCAAGGCACTGACCTACGCCGCCGTCCGTGGCCCGGCGGGCGGTGACCGCGGCTTCGGCTGAGCCGACCGCGGGGTGGTGGGGCTTCCGCGCGGTCAGCGGAGGCCCGGGCGACGAGGGAACTCGGCAGCCGGGTCGTCCCATTCCCAAGAGTTCAGACCCGAGAGGAGAACGCACATGCGTGCAATTGTCGTGTACCAGACGGGCGGTCCCGAGGTACTGACGCCGACCGAGTGGGCCACCCCGGCTCCCGGCCCCGGCCAGGTGCTGATCGACGTCGCCGCCATCGGCGTCAACTACCACGACCTCTACGAGCGGAGTGCCCTCTACCCGCGCGAGGTGCCCTTCCTGCCGGGTCTCGAGTGCGCGGGGACCGTGGCGGCACTGGGTGCCGGGGTCACCGGGATCGCGGTCGGGGACCTGGTCGTCACGATGGAGGCGTCGCCGGGGGCGTACGCCGAGCGGGTCGTCGCGCCCGCCGACCGGGTGGTGCCGGTGCCCGCCGGAGTGACCGCCGAGCAGGCCGCCGCCGTGTACCTGCAGGGCCTGACGGCCCACTACCTGACCCGGGACAGCCGACCCGTGCGCCCGGGGGAGACGGTTCTGGTGCACGCGGCGGCGGGTGGGCTCGGTCTGCTGCTCACCCAGCTGCTCCGGCGGGACGGCGCCCGCGTGATCGGGACGGTGTCCAGCGCGGCCAAGGAGGCGGCGGCCCGGGAGGCGGGTGCGCACGAGGTCATCCGCTACACGGAGGTCGACTTCGTCGCCGAGATCGGCAGGCTGACCGAGGGCAGGGGCGTCGACGTCGTCTACGACGGGGTCGGCGAGGCGACCTTCGCCGGGAGCGTCAGGTCCCTGCGCCCGGGAGGAACGCTGCTGCACTTCGGCCAGCCCAGCGGCTGGGCGCGGCCCGAGGACGTGGAGGCGGGCAGGTCGGCTCCCATCGAGCTGATCCAACCGTCCGTCGTGGACTTCATCGTCACCCGGGAGGCCCTGGTCGCCCGTGCCGAGGACATCTTCTCCTGGCTGCTCAAGGGTGAGGTGACCCTGCACGAGGGCCAGAAGTACCCGCTGGCGGACGCGGTCGCCGCGCACTCGGCCCTCGAGGCGCGCGGGACGATCGGCAAGGTGCTGCTGGTGCCCTGACCGGGACGCACGGGTACGGCCCTCGGTGGACTCCACGGAGGGCCGTACCCGTGTGGTCGGCCCCGGGAGGGCCGTACCCGTGTGGTCAGTCCTGGCGGGTCAGCACGAACAGCGGGATCCGCCGCGCGGTACGGGCCGGGAAGTCGGCGATGTGCGGGAACTCCTCGACCAGCCTGCCCCACAGCTCGGTGTGGGCCTCGCCGGCCACCTCCTCGGCGTGGACGGCGAACGTCTCCGTACCCAGCTCGACGGTGGTCCTGGGGTTGGCCTTCAGGTTGTGGTACCAGCCGGGGTGCCGTGCCGAGCCGCCGTTGGAGGCGATGATCGCGAAGCGGCCGTCCCCCTGGGTGGAGCAGCCCACCGGCGAGACGCGCCGGATGCCGGACGTGGCGCCGACGTGGTGGAGGAGGAGCAGGGTGAACTCCGCGAAGTCCCCGCCGACCCGCCCCCCGTTCGCCCGGAACTCCTCGATGATCCGGGCGTTGAAGTCCGCCATGACGCCTCCTACCGGAATTTCCCGAAGCCCATGGAGATGTTGTGCAGCTCCATGGTGGTGGGGAACATGTGTGTGGGACGCTGGGGCCAGCCGGGCGGGGAGTCCTCCCATTCCTCGCGCCTGCCGTACACGGTGAGGTCGAGGATGCCGGTGACGAACACGTGCCGTTCGATGCCGCGGCCGGTGGTGCTGTACGTCCGGTAGACGTGCGCGCCGTCCCGCAGGAAGACGTTGATCATGAACCCTCCGCCGGCACCGGTGTCGCGGGCGAAGGTCGTCCCGTGCGAGGACACGATCGGCAGGGTCCAGCCCATCCGGGCCCGGTACCTCTCGATCTGCGCGAGCGGCATCGCCGACACCGTCAGGTACGTGACGCCCTGGTCGGCCAGCAGCTCCGGCGCGTTCGGCGGGACGTTGTTCGTGAACCACGTGCAGCCCGGGCAGTAGTGGTCCGGGCCGTTGTTCATGAACTGGTAGACCACCAGCTCGTCGCGCCCGTCGAACAGGTCGAGCAGGGTCCTGGGGCCGTCGGGCGCCTCGAACACGTACCCGGTGTCGCACTCGACCATCGGGAGCCGCCGCCGGCGCGCGGCGAGCGCGTCGAGCGTGCGGGTGGCCTCCTTCTCCGCCACGAGCAGCTCGTCCCGTGCCTTCTGCCATTCCCGCTCCGAGACGACTTCCGGTTTCACCATGCGTCGATTGTAGGGCGGCATAGATGGTTATCGTCCTTTGCTGCGAGGTTGAGCACTGTGGGAGAACGGGGCGCGCCAGATCGGCGGTTCCGGCTCAGGTGCAACCGGATGGTTGCTAAAGTGGGGTGACCGGTCGGTGGAGGCTGGACCCGGGGTCCGCCCGGCCACACTAGGGAGTTCAGTCATGAGCAACGTCAGTTACGCGACCAGTTTCACGGTCGACGCCACCCCGCAGGACGCCTTCGCCGCCGTCACGAACGTCCGGGGGTGGTGGGCGGAGGACATCCAGGGCGACACCGCCGCGGCGGGCGACGAGTTCGTGCAGCGCTACGGCGACATGCACCGCTGCAGGATCCGGATCACGGAGGCCGTGCCCGGCAGCAGGGTCACCTGGCTCGTGGTGGAGAACTACTTCTCGTTCACCGAGGACGAGACGGAGTGGACCGGGACCACGATGACCTTCGACATCACCGAGAAGGACTCCGGGACCGAGGTCGCCTTCACCCACGAGGGCCTGGTGCCCGACTACGAGTGCTACGACGTCTGCTCCAACGCGTGGGCCTTCCACGTCAACGGCAGCCTGCAGAAGCTGATCTCCACCGGCAAGGGCGAGCCCACGCGCAGCTGAGCCGTCAGCCCCGTTCGGCGCGGTTGCGGACCGCGTCGAACACCTGGGCCCAACCCCCGGCGTTGTCGTCGACCGCGCTGACCCGCACGTCCGCGGACCCGGCGAGGTCGGCGAAGCCGCTCTCCACCACGCGCAGCCGGGTCTTGTCGCCCTCGGCGGTCAGGGTGAACTCGACGAGGGTGCTGTTGCCCTCGCCCGGCTCCTGCCCCGGGAACGCGCTGGCCCAGCGGTAGGCCACGTAGGTCGGCGGCTCGACCTTCACCACCCGGACCGGGAAGTCGCCGAACTGCGGGTTCCTCGCCACCGTCGACTCGCCGGCAACCGCTGCGGTGCCCGGCGCGCCCGCCGCGTCGGCCACCCAGAAACCCGGCTCGGACACCAGCGACCAGACCCGCTCCAGCGGTGCCGCGATCAGCGTTTCGCGCTCGATCCGATCTTCGCTCATGTGGAGGACTCCATTCACTGTCGACATAGGGTGCAATCCGATGGTTGCACATCGTCCAGTCGGGTGCCACTCACAGGCCCACCTCCGCGTTGCGCGGCGTTGACCTGCGAAGACGCGGGCGGAAACCGGGCCGTGAGCCGTCGCGGAGCGCTCAGGACCGCCGGGTACGGGCCTTCATCTGGTACATCGCGCGGTCGGCGCGGTCGATCGCGCACGCCAGTCCGGTGTCGGTGAGGTGCGACCAGCCGATCGCCAGGTTCAGGGCGCTGTCGGGTACGAGGGAGTTCCAGTCCTCGGCGGCGACCGCGGCGTGGATCCGGTGGGCGGTGTCCCGGGCGCCGGACAGGTCGACGTGCGGCAGGACCAGCACGAACTCGTCGCCGCCGTACCGGGCCGCGAAGCCCTGGCCGACCGCGCGGGTCAGTACCCCGGCGAGGCGTTGCAGGACGAGGTCGCCGGCCAGGTGGCCGTACCGGTCGTTGACGGTCTTGAAGCCGTTGAGGTCGGCCACCCCGACCGCGGCGGGGGTGCGCGCGGCGAGCAGCGCGGCGGCGTACTCGTGCAGGCGTCGGCGGTTGGGCAGCCCGGTCAGCGGGTCGGTGAGCGCCGCGTCGGCGTACCGGTCGGCGACCCGGCGCAGGTTCTCGTGGTCGATCCGGGCGGCCACCCCGTCCACGAACAGCGCGGACAGCGGGTCCAGCGTCAGGTGCACGGCGCGGCTGGCGGCCCGCTCGGCGGCGATGGCCAGGGGCAGCCGGCCGGCGAGCGCGTGGGCGAGGGCGCACAGCCGGTGGGTCTCGGCGACCCCGAACGTCGCGTGGTGCACGGGCCCGGCCTCCAGCAACGCGAGCGCGGCGTCGCCGTCCCCGGCGGCGAGCTCGGCGCACACCGGGGTCAGGGCCCGGATGGTGCGCTCGTCCACGTCGTGCCCGACGCCGTCGAGGAGCCCGCGCAGGTCGGGTACCCCGGGGCAGCCGAGCGCCGACAGCCGGGCGGCGGCGTACGCGATGTGCGCGCGGTCCACCGACCACGCCGGGGCGGCCCCGCGCTGGAAGTCGTTGACCACCTTGCGCAACAGCCGGACGGCGGTGGCCGTGTCGCCCCGGTGGTCGACGGAGACGGCGTGCCGGACCCGGATCTGGGCCCCGGTCTCCTCGTCGCTGAGCCCCAGCACCGTGTACAGCGCGTTGGCGCGTTCCACCGCGTCGAGGGCCTGGTCGTGCAGGCCGGCCTGGGAGCAGCCGAGGGCGAGGTCGTACCAGGCGTCGGCGGCGCCCACCCAGGCCGGCGCGGTGACCAGCTGGCGCCGGCTGTACTCGAAGTGCCGGACGCAGCGTTCGAGCGCCCCGTGCAGGCAGGCGACGGACCCGGCGATGGCGTGCAGTTCGCCGGCGACCGTGGCGTCGTCCACCTCGTCGAGCAGGGCGAACGCGCGGTCGAGCACGGGCGCGTACCCGGTGAGGTCGTCGACGTTGATCATCGCGCCGAGTTCGAAGGCGAGGGCCTGGGCGACGATGACGGGCGCGGTGGCCTGCGCGGCGATCCGGCGGGCCTCCGCGATGGCGGCCTCGGACCGGCCCTGTTGCATCAGGGCGCGCAGGTGGCCGTAGACCGCGTGGTGCTCGTGCGGTCCGTCGGCGGCTTCGTCCTCGTCCACCGCATCCATATACCACAGGTGATCGATCCGGGAACGCCCTACTGAAGGGTGTTCTCCGAGGTGTGTCCCTATCGGACCGGGTGCGGGGTCCGGACCCGGGCCCGGTTGCCGGCGGTCGCCGGGGCCGGGGTGGACCCGGTCCCCGGCAGCGCGGCCAGGTCGGCGGAGACCCGTTCGGCGTCGCGGTCGGCGACGGCGGGGCCGCTGCCGGCGAGGGCGCCGGACCGGGCGGTGCGGAGGCTGTAGACGACGAGGGCCAGGACTGCGAGGGTCAGGAGCGTTGCGTTCATGGCACTAAGTATTCGCTCATCGAATTTCCGCCAACAGTGGCAGGATTGACATTGTGCAACAAAATCCTGCCAGGTAGGCTGGGGGCATGTTGAGGACCGTCGCCGCCGTGGTCATGGACAGTGTCGCGCCGTTCGAGCTGGGCGTGTTGTGCGAGGTCTTCGGGGTGGACCGCACCGACGACGGCGTGCCCGAGTTCGACTTCCGGGTGTGCGGCGAGCACGCCGGCCGGCCGGTCCGCTCCGGCGTCGGCATGCTGATCACCCCGGAACACGGCCTCGACGCGCTCGCCGACGCCGACCTGGTGGCGGTCCCCGCGCACGGCGTCACCGACTCCTACCCACAGGCCGTCCTCGACGCCCTGCGCGCCGCCGCCGGCCGGGGCGCCACCGTGGTGTCCGTGTGCAGCGGGGTGTTCGTGCTCGGCGAGGCCGGCCTGCTCGACGGCCGGCGGTGCACCACCCACTGGCGGCACGCCGAGGAGCTGACCCGCCGGTTCCCCGCCGCCCACGTCGACGCGGACGTCCTGTTCGTCGACGACGGCAGCCTGATCACCAGCGCCGGCACCGCCTCCGGCATCGACGCCTGCCTGCACGTGGTCCGCCGCGAGCTCGGCGCGGGCGTCGCCACGGCCATCGCCCGGCGGATGGTGGTGGCCCCGCAGCGCGAGGGCGGCCAGCGCCAGTTCGTCGAGCTGGCCATGCCCGAGTGCACCGGCGACAGCCTGCAGCCCCTGCTCGGCTGGATGCTGGAGAACCTGGACACCGAGCACTCCGTGGCCGACCTCGCCCACCGGGCCGTGATGTCCGAGCGCACCTTCGCCCGGCGGTTCGCCGCCGAGACCGGCACCACGCCGGGGCGGTGGGTGGCGCTGCAGCGGGTGCTGCACGCCCGCCGGCTCCTGGAGGACACCCAGCTGTCCGTGGAGGAGGTCGCGCACGCGTGCGGGTTCGGCACCGCCGCCCTGCTCCGGCACCACTTCCACAAGCTCGTGGGGGTGGCCCCGAAGGACTACCGGCGGTCGTTCGCCGTCGCGCCGTGACCCACGGGACAGTGCCAGAGCTGTTCGGGGTACCGGGGGAGGTCCGGCCGGACGGGGGACGCGCCTGTCGGCCCCGGTTCCCGGCCGCAGGCTCCCGGTCCGGCTAGGTTTCTCCGGGGAAACGGACAACTGGAGGTCGTCGTGCGTGCTGTCGCCGTATCGGAGTTCGGGGCGACCCCCGAGGTCATGGATCTGCCCGTGCCGGAGGCGGGCCCGGCCCAGGTCCTGGTGCGGATCCACGCCGCCGGGCTCAACCCGTTCGACTGGCAGGTCGCCGACGGTGCGTTGAAGGACGCCCTGCCGCACCGGTTCCCGCTGGTCCTGGGCATGGAGGGCGCGGGTGAGGTCGCGGCCCTGGGGGCGGACGTCATCGGGTTCGCGGTCGGTGACCGGGTGTTCGGGGAGTTCCTGCGGGTGCGGTCCGGCGGCGGTTCCTACGGGGAGTACGCGGTCGCCGACGCCGGCGCGCTGGCCCGGATCCCCGACGCCGTGTCCTATACCGACGCGGCGGTGCTGGCGGTCGCGGGTACCACGGCGCTGAACCTGGTCGAGGGCACGCACGTCGCGAAGGGCCAGACGGTACTCATCGTCGGGGCGACCGGCGGGGTGGGCACGTTCGCGACCCAGTTGGCCGCCGCGCGCGGGGCGCACGTGATCGCCACCGCCCGGCCCGACGCCGCCGAGTCGATGCGCGCG
Source organism: Longispora urticae (assembly GCF_053902585.1). Taxonomy (NCBI): domain Bacteria; kingdom Bacillati; phylum Actinomycetota; class Actinomycetes; order Micromonosporales; family Micromonosporaceae; genus Longispora; species Longispora urticae. The sequence continues at coordinate 57,678 of NZ_JAQZSH010000034.1, read as the reverse complement.
CTCGGCGCCGAGGAGACCGTGGACCACACGGCGGGGCCGGTGGGGGAGCGGGTGCTGGCCCGGTACCCCCATGGTGTGGATGTTCTGATCGACGTGGCCAGTGACAAGGCGGCCCTGGCGGCGGTCGCGTCGGCGGTCCGGTGGGGCGGGGCGGTCGGGGTGAGCACCTGGGCGGCCGATCCGGAGGCGCTGGCGGCCCGCGACATCCGGGCGTTCAACCTGGACAACCGCCCGACCGCGGAGGTGCTGGCCCGGGTGGCCGACGACGTGGCCGCCGGCCGGTTGCGGGTCACGGTGGACGGCACGGTCCCGTTGGCGGAGGCCCCGGCGGCGCTGGCCCGCAGCAGGGCCGGCCGGGCCCGGGGCAAGACGGTCATCGCGGTGGCGTGACGTACGTGTCGAGGAAGCGTCCCAGGGCGTGCCGGGTGATCTGGGTGCCCCAGCCGCCCCACTGGAAGTCGTAGCCGTGGTCGGTCATCGGGAGCGTGACCAGCTCGTGCGGCACGTTGGACTCGTCCAGCTTGATCGACAGCGGCACGGACTGGGTCTCGGGGTCCACCAGGGCGTCGTGTTCGCCGTGCACCAGCAGCGTCGGGGGCAGCTTCCCCCGGACGTAGCTGAGGGGTGAGGCGATCCGGTAGGCGTCGGCGGCGGTGGCCGGGGTCCCGCCGGTGTACTTCTCCACCGCCTCGCGGGTGTATCCGCCCAGCGTGTCGTCGTGCCAGCCCGCGACCAGGTCCGTGGCCGGGTAGAGCCCGACGACGGCCGTCACCGACGTGTCCGGCGCGGGGCAGCTCGGCGGCAGCGCGGCGTCGCCCTGGCTGTACGCGGCCAGCAGCGCCAGGGTGCCGCCCGCCGACTCGCCCATCAGCACGATCCGGGTCGGGTCGACGCCGTACCGCTCGGCGTGCTCGCGGACCCAGCCGACCGCGCACTTGACGTCGCCGGCCGCCTGGTTCCACCGGGGCGGCGGGGCCAGCCGGTACTGGATGTCGAACACCGCGTACCCGCGCTCGTTGAGCCAGGCGTTCCACTTCGGGTACTGGCCCTGCTGGCCGGCCACGAACGCGCCGCCGTGCACGGTGACCACCACCGGCGCGGGCCGGGCGGCCGACGCGGGCGGCAGCCACACGTCCAGCGGCAGGGCGCGGCCCTCCACGGTGGCGTAGGTGACGGTGCGGGCCGGGTCGGGCTTGCCGAGGTTGATCCCGCCGGTGAAGTACTGCCCCAGGGACAGGTGGGTGCCCGTCGAGCGCGCCGTGAGCCACAGGTTGACGGTCGGCAGCAGCCCGGCGAGCACCGCGAGCACGGCGACCAGGGTGACGACCCACGCGAGCCGGTAGCGCTGCCAGGCGCGCAGCGCGAGGGTCAGGCCCAGAGTCAGGAGGCCGAGCAGGGTGACGAAGAGCGCGTACTCGCTGGTGACCAGGTAGGTCTTCCACGCCCAGTCCGCCGGGGGCAGCGGGGCCCACAGGGCGACCACGGCCGCGAGGAGCAGCAGGGTGAGCAGGACACTCAGGACGACGACGGCCCGGCCGCCGTGTGTCAGCCGAGGGGTGGCCAGGTCGGAGGGGGCTTCCAGCTGCTGCATGTCGTCCTCCCCGGGACGTGCCAGGTTGGCCTCCCCAGCATGCCACCGGCGCGGGCGCGGGGCGGACCTTTTCCGCGGCCGACAGACCTTTCGACGGGTACCGCTCAGAGCGGCAGCCCGCCCCGGTCCTTGAGCCGCTTCATCGTGATCTGCGAGTTGATCTTCGTGACGCCGGGCAGGGAGGTCAGCCGCTCGATGCACAGCACCTCGTACGCGCTGATGTCGGCGACGGCCACCCGGAGCAGGTAGTCGGGCACCCCGAACAGCCGGTAGGCCTCCACCACGTCCGGGATGCCCTCGAGTCCCTCCTCGAACGCCGTGATCGTGTCGCGGTCCTTGGCCTGGAGTTCGATGGTGGCGAACACCTCGAAGCCCCGGCCGACGGCGGCGGGGGCGATCACGGCCCGGTACCCGGCGATGATCCGGTCCTCCTCCAGCTGCCGCACCCGGCGCAGGCACGGTGAGGCGCTCAGGCCGACCCGGTGCGCGAGGTCGGCGTTGGTGAGCCGGCCGTTGTCCTGGAGTTCGCGCAAGATTCTGCGGTCGATGCTGTCCACAGCCCTAGTTTCTACCACTGGGACACGCCGGACGGGGCAAGAACGATCACAAATTGCGCTCACTACCCGGTAGTCTGTCCGCATCACGGTCCTGGGGTTCGTGGAGCGCACCCCGGGACCTTGACCTCTTGAAGAGTGCACCCACTCACTCGCGGGCGGGCCTGTCGGCGTCACGAGCGCCCCAGGCCCGACTCCGTCACAGAATGTGAAACGCTGTCAGCCAGGCGTAGAGAAGATGTGGGGTTCGCGCGGTGAACATCGAGGTTCTGAACGAGGTCTCCCGTCGGGTGCTGTGGCTCGCCGTGCGGATGGTCGACGCGGCCAACCGGGAGCGCGAGACCGGCGACGGGGTCAAGGTCGGCGGCCACCAGGCCTCCTCGGCGTCCCTGACCAGCGTCCTGACCGCGTTGTACCTGCACCACCTCGACGCCGCCGACAAGGTCAGCGTGAAGCCGCACGCCTCGCCGGTGTTCCACGCGATCCAGTACCTGCTGGGCAACCTCGACCGGAAGTACCTGACGACGCTGCGGTCGCGCGGCGGGCTCCAGTCGTACCCGTCGCGGACCAAGGACCCCGACGAGGTCGACTTCTCCACCGGTTCCGTCGGCCTCGGCGCCGCCGCCCCGCTGTTCGCCGCCGTCACCCGCCGTTACGTCGACGCGCACTTCGGCGCCCGGCCCGGCTCCCGGTTCGTGGCCCTGATCGGCGACGCCGAACTCGACGAGGGCAACATCTGGGAGGCCATCGTCGACCCCGCCACCACCGGGCTCGGCAACGTGATGTGGGTCGTCGACTTCAACCGGCAGTCCCTCGACCGGGTCGTGCCCGGCATCCAGATCGACAAGTGGCGCGGCCAGTTCGACGCGGCCGGCTGGCACGTCTCCGAGGTCAAGTACGGGCGGAGGTTGCAGGCGGCGTTCGCGCGGCCCGGGGGCGAGGTGCTCCGCACGTGGCTCGACGCGATGCCCAACGAGCAGTACCAGTCGCTGTTCGCCCTGGCCGGCGAGGAGCTGCGGATCCGGTTCCTCGACGGGGCCCCGGACGGGGTCGCCGAGTTCGTCGCCGGCGTCGAGGACCTCTACACCCTGGTCACCGACCTCGGCGGGCACGACATCGGCGCGCTGATCGACGCGTTCGAGGCCGCCGACGCGGAGAAGGACCGGCCGAGCGTCGTGTTCGCGTACACCGTGAAGGGCTGGGGTCTGCCGCTCGCCGGCAACCCGCGCAACCACTCCGGCCTGCTCACCGGGTCCCAGATCGCCGACCTGCGGGCCGAGACGGGCCTGGACGAGGCGACCGAGTGGGACCGGTTCGACGCCGCCAGCCCCGCCGGCATCCTGTGCAACTCGCGCCGCGACGCCCTCGCCAAGCCGCCGCGCTCGCCCGCCCTCGGCGTGACCGTGCCGACCGCCACCGGACTGCGCTCCACCAAGCCGATGTCCACCCAGGAGGCGTTCGGCCGGATCCTCGTGGACCTGTCCCGCGACCCGGCCGTGGCCCCCTACCTGGTCACCACCGCCCCGGACGTGGCCACCTCCACCAACCTCGCCGGCTTCATCAACCGGACCGGCGTGTTCGCCCCCGAGCCCCGCCGGGCCTGGTCCGCCGACCCGCTCGTCAAGTGGTCCGAGGGCCCCACCGGCCAGCACCTCGAACTCGGCATCTCCGAGATGAACCTGTTCCTGCTGCTCGGCCAGCTCGGCCTGTCCTGGGACCTGTCCGGCCAGCCCCTGCTCGCCGTCGGCACCGTGTACGACCCGTTCGTGTGCCGGGGCCTGGACGCCTTCATCTACTCGGTGTACTCCGGCTCCCGGTTCGTCGTCGCCGGCACCCCCTCCGGCGTCACCCTGGCCCCCGAGGGCGGCGCGCACCAGTCCACGATCACCCCGTCCATCGGCCTCGAACTGCCGAACACGACCCTGATCGAGCCCGCGTACGCCGGGGCGCTGGACTGGCTGCTGTGCGACGCGTTCGGCCGGATCGCCGCCGGCCCGTCGACCAACCCGACCGCCGGGCCGACCGAGGACGGGGCCTACTACTTCCGGCTCACCACCCGGCCGATCGACCAGGCGCCGTTCGCCGCCGCCCGGGAGCGGCTCGGCGAGGCGGTGCTGCGCCGGCAGGTGCTCGCGGGCGCGTACCCGCTGGTCACCTCGACGGTCACCGGGCCGACCGTGTACCTCGCCGCCACCGGAGCCGTGCTGCCCGAGACCCTGGCCGCCGCGGCCGAACTCGCCGAGGAGGGCATCGCCGCGCACGTCGTGGACGTCACCTCCCTCGACCGGCTGTACTCCGCCTGGCAGCGGACCCTGCGCCAGGGCGTGCGCACCGCGACCACCCCGTCGGTGGCCGGCGCGCTGCGGGCCGCGTTCCCGACCCGGGCGCCGGTCGTCACCGTGCACGACGGGGCCTCGCACGCGATGGCGTGGCTGGGGTCGGCGCTGGGTGTGCCGTGCGTGCCGCTGGGTGTGGACACCTTCGGCCAGTCGGGCACCGTGGCCGAGCTCTACGAGCTGCACGACCTGACGCCGGGGTCGATCGTGAACGCGGCGCTGGCGGCGTTGTCGCTGGGCTGAGCCCCGGAGACATTCCCCGAATGGGTAAAGCGGTCATAGCTGGGCAATTAGCATCCTGTGGGTATGCCCGCCGTGATCCACCCGAGAGGGGAATTCTGTGCGACTACCCACCCGCCTGACTACCGGAGGCGTCCTCCTCCTGCTGTCGACGGTGCTGTCGGCGGGGGCCGCGACCGCCGCCCCCGCCGTGGAACCCGAGTTCCCGGCGTCCGACGGCCTGATCGTGCAGTTCCAGCCCGGCGCGCCCGGCACCGACGGCGACGTGACCCGGGCCGCGCTGCCCGAGATCGAGGGCATCCGGCTGGACCCGGCGGTGCCGATGGCCAACGACCGGATCCTGTACCGCACCCAGCCGGCCGAGCTGTCCCGGGCCACGATGGACGACGTGATGCGCCGGATCGCCGCCGACCAGCGCGTCGTGTCCGTCGAGCCCAACCTGCGGATCGCCGCCCCGACGGCCGCCACCGACGACCCGTACCTCTCCTACCAGTGGGACCTGCACGAGGAGCAGGCCGGCATGCGCGTCCCGGAGGCCTGGCGGCGGGGCGCCACCGGGGACGGCGTGACCGTCGCCGTCCTCGACACCGGCATCACGAAGCACCCGGACCTCGACGGCAACGTCGTCGCCGGCTACGACTTCCTCAGCAACGCGGCGGCGGCCCGCGACGGCGACGGCCGGGACGCCGACGCCGCGGACCAGGGCGACTGGACGTCCTCCGGGCAGTGCGAGAAGAACCGGCCCGGGCGGCCGAGCAGCTGGCACGGCACGCACGTCGCCGGCACGGTCGCGGCCGTCGCGGACAACAACGTCGGCGTCGCCGGGGTCGCCCCGCACGCCAGGCTCGTCCCGGTCCGGGTACTCGGCGTGTGCGGGGGCACCGTGGCCGACATCTCCGACGCGATCGTCTGGGCCTCCGGGGGTACCGTGCCGGGGATCCCGAAGAACCAGAACCCCGCCCAGGTGCTCAACCTCAGCCTCGGCGGCCGGAGCGCGTGCCCGAAGGCGTACTCGGCCGCGCTGCGGTCGGCGACCGGCCGGGGCGCGACCGTGGTGATCGCCGCCGGCAACGAGAACCTGCCGGCCAGCGGCTCCACCCCGGCCAACTGCGGCGGGGACACGATCGTCGTAGGCGCCCTGAACCGGGCCGGCGGCCGGTCGGACTACTCCAACTACGGCGCCACGGTCGACGTGGCCGCCCCGGGCGGGGAGACGCACGTGACCCCCAACGACGGCATCCTGTCCACCTGGAACCAGGGCCAGACCGCGACCGGCGACCCCGGCTACGGCCAGATGGAGGGCACGAGCATGGCCGCCCCGCACGTCGCGGGCCTGGCGGCGCTGCTCCTGGGCCTGAACTCCGGGCTGACGCCGGCCGACGTGAAGCTGATCGTCCAGCACACGGCGCGGGACCTGCCGGGGGACTGTCCCGACGGGTGCGGGGCGGGGCTGGCGGACGCGAACGCGGCGGTGGAACTGCTGTCCAGGCGGTAGCCGCCGACGACCGGCCGCCGGGCGTTCCCCGCCAGGGGCCGCACCGGAGGCCGGTCAGGTCGGCGATCGCCGCCCGCGGGACGGTCCCGCGACCAGGTGGACCGGACTCAGTCCGCCGCCTCCACGGTCACGACCACCCCGCTGAAAGCGGCCGTGCCGACCACCCCGTCCACCTCGGCGTCGTCGGTCAGGTCGTTCAGGCTGACCCCGGGCCGCTCCGCCGCCACCGCCAGCCGGGTACCGGACCGGTCGTGGCCCCAGCCGTGCGGCAGGCTCACCACCCCCGGCATCATGTCGGCCGTCGCCGCCACCTCGGTCTCCACCGCCCCCACCCGGGACCGGATCCGGACCCGCTGGCCGTCGGCGAGGCCCCGGGCGGCCAGGTCGTCGGGGTGCATGAGCAGCTGGTGGCGGGGGCGGCCCTTCGCCAGGCGGGGCGCGTTGTGCATCCACGAGTTGTTGCTGCGCAGGTGCCGACGGCCGACCAGGCGCAACTCGCCGGCCGCCAGCGGGGTGAGGAGCTCGGGCCGCGCGGCGTCCAGGGCGGCGAGGAGTTCCGGGGGCGCGCCGTGCACCCGGTGGTCGCGGGTCTTCAGCGCGCCGGGCAGCGAGGGCTTCAGCGGGCCGAGGTCCACGCCGTGCGGGTTCCGGCGCAGGGTGCGCAACGACAGCCGGTACGGGCCGGTGCGCAGCAGCAGCGCCACCAGCTGGTCGGGCCGCAGCCGCGACTGCACGGCCAGCCGCAGGTCCCGCCAGGTGCGCCGACCCCCGAGCATCTTCCGGTACCGGCGGCCCAGCTCCCCGAAGATCTGCCAGTCGTGCCGCGCGTCGGCCGGCGGCGCGAACACGGCGGGGGAGTAGCGGGCGGTGTCCCGCACGGCGAGCGCGTGGAACACGATGTCGTAGTTGTCGTGCTCCAGGGCCACGGTCGGCGGCAGGATGATGTCCGCGTGCCGGGTGGTCTCGTTCAGGTAGAAGTCGACGGACACCATGAAGTCCAGCCCGGCGAGGGCCCGGTCGAGCTGGCCGCCGTTCGGGGTGGACAGCACCGGGTTGCCGGCGGAGGTGACCAGCGCGCGGACCTGGCCGTCGCCCGGGGTGAGGATCTCCTCCGCGAGGACGGCCACCGGCAGCTCGCCGCCGAACTCGGGCAGGCCCCGCACCCGGCTGCGCCACTTCGCGTGGTGCCCGCGCCCGATCAGGTTCCGGCCGACCAGGTCCACGGCCGGCCGGGTCAGCAGGGTGCCGCCGGGCCGGTCGAGGTTCCCGGTGACCAGGTTCAGCAGTTGTACGCCCCACTGGCTGAGCACGCCGTGCTTCTGGGTGGACAGGCCGACCCGGCCGTAGCAGGCGGCCCCGTCGACGGCGGCGAACTCCCGCGCGATCCGGCGGATGTCGTCGGCCGGCACGCCGGTGACCGGGGCGACCCGCTCCGGCGTGAACTCCGCGACCGCCGCGCGCACCGCGTCGAGCCCGTCCACATAGGCCGCCGGGCTCGCCAGTCCCGCCTCGAACACCTCACGGACCAGGGCGAAGAGCAACGCCGCATCGGTACCGGGCCGGATGAAGTGGTGCTCGTCGGCCACCCGGGCGGTCTCGGTGCGCCGGGGGTCGACCACGACCATCCGGCCGCCGCGCCCCTGAAGGTCGGTGAGCCTGCGCCGGAAGTCGGGGACCGTCATCAGGCTGCCGTTGGAGGCCATCGGGTTCGCGCCGAGTACCAGGAAAAAGCTCGTTCTGTCAATGTCGGGCACCGGCAGCAGGAACTGGTGGCCGTACAGCCAGTAGGAGACGAGATGGTGCGGCAGCTGGTCGACGGACGTCGCCGAGTACCGGTTCCGGGTCCGCAACTGCCCGAGGAACAGCGGCCCGTGGGTGAGCGAGCCATAGTTGTGCACATTGGGATTGCCCAGGTAGACGGCCACCGCGTTGCTCCCGTGCGCGCGGCGGACCTCGACCAGCCGGCGGGCGACCTCGTCGAGCGCGGCGTCCCAGGACAGCTCCTGCCAGCCGTCGGCGGTCCGGCGCACCGGGCGCCGCAGCCGGTCGGGGTCGTCGCGGATGTCGGGCAGCGCGAGCGCCTTGGGGCAGAGGTGGCCCCTCGACAGCGGGTCGTCCTCGTCGCCCCGGATGTCGACCACGGCGCCGTCGCGCAGGGTGAACCGCAGCCCGCAGATGGCCTCGCACAGGTTGCAGGCCCCGAACCGGACCACGTCCTCGGTCATGGCCCGATCCTCCCATTACCGCCGGGTAACAGGAAGGGTCGCGGGCGCGCGGCGCTACCGGCCGAGCCGCATGTCGCCGACGATGGGCCGCCCGGTGGCCCGGGCGGCCCACTCCGCGCGTTCCTCGCTGCGCCCGCAGACCCAGACCGAGTGCGTATTCGACCACTCCTCGCTGAACAGGCCCGTCTCGTGGATCACCAGCTCGACACCGTCGTACTTCGGGTTCGACCACAGTTCCTCCGCCGCGGACTCCGGCCAGATCACCGACCAGCTCAGTTCGCCGATGTCGCGCCCCACGGTCGCGATGAACTGCTCCTCGACCCTGCCCGGCGCGATGCCGTCGATCTCGATGTCCACCACGAGATCCGGCACCGCCTCGATGAGTCCCGCTTCGGCGGGCGTGAGTTCCCAGACCTGGCCGGGGCCCCTGGCGGACCGGTAGAAGCGGTCCTCGGGTACGTCCTTGAGCAGGTGCGACACCACCTCGTCCCGTTCCGGCGGAACGCGCAGGTCGGTGCTCATGGGTCGCCCGGCCAGCTCCGGTAGCGGCAGGTAGCGCGGCAGCCCCCGGGGAGTGGTCATCGCCGAGACGCTGACCTCCCGCACACGATCGGCGAGCGCGACCAGCTGACGGGCCAGGCCGAAGGCCTCGTCCAGCTCCGTGGTGTGCAGCAGCGGATACATGTGCGCGTTTCCCATGACGAGCATTCTCGCCGCAGGCCCACCCGCCCGTCAGCCCGCACGCCCACGTCAGCGGAGTGGAACGGCCGGTCCCGAAGGACCGGCCGACTCCATCGCCTACTCCGCGTGCTCCGCCGGGATCGACCCCAGCCGCCCGGCCTTGAAGTCCTCGAAGGCCTGCACCAGCTCGGCGCGGGTGTTCATCACGAACGGCCCGTACGCGGCGACCGGCTCCCGGATCGGCTTCCCGCCCAGGACGAACACGTCCAGCGGGGCGCCGCCCGGGTCGGCGGCGACGGTGAGCGCGCCGCCGGGGCCGTACACCGCGAGCTGGCCCGAGGTGAGGGGGCGCTTCTCCGCGCCGACCGTGCCGGAGCCGCCCAGGGCGTAGGCGAGCGCGTTGAAGTCGGCCCGCCAGGGGAGGGTGACCGACGCGCCGGGCGCGACCGTGGCGTGCACGAGCGTGATCGGGGTGTACGTCGAGCCCGGCCCGGCGTGCCCGGCCAGCTCCCCGGCGATCACCCGGATCAGCGCCCCGCCGTCGGGCGAGGTGAGGAGGGCGACCTTGTTGCCGGTGATGTCCTGGTACCGGGGCGCGGCGAGCTTGTCGGACTTGGGCAGGTTGACCCACAGTTGCACGCCGTGGAACAGGCCGCCGCTCATGACGAGGTGCTCGGGCGGGGTCTCGATGTGCAGGATCCCGGCCCCGGCGGTCATCCACTGGGTGTCGCCGCCGCCGATCAGGCCGCCGCCGCCGTTGGAGTCGGAGTGCGCCATCTCGCCGTCGATCATGTAGGTCACGGTCTCGAAGCCCCGGTGCGGGTGCCACGGGGTGCCCTTGGGCTCGCCCGGCCCGTAGTCGACCTCGCCCATCTGGTCCATGTGGATGAACGGGTCGAGGTCGGCCAGGTCCACGCCCGCGAAGGCGCGCCGGACGGGGAAGCCCTCGCCCTCGAAGCCGCGGGGGGCGGTGGTCACGGACAGGACGGGGCGGTCACGGTCGGTGAGGGGGTTGGGCTGCGGAACGCGCGGCAGGGCCAGCAGGTTCTCGACGGTCACAGCGGGCATCGTGCCCCTCCAGATCAGTTAGTTGCTCAGTCAACTACTTGCATCGTACTCAAGATATTTGCTCAGTCAACTATTCCCGTGCCGGTCGCGTGCTTTCAGCCGGACTGTCGGCATCTCCGGGGCCGGAATGGGATCCCCGTCATAGCCGTGCACGACGCCGAACCGCCGGCCGGCCATCCAGTCCTCGCGGGCCTCGACGATCTCCTCGTGCGAGCGCGCCACGAAGTTCCACCACATCACCAGCGGGTCGTCGAACGGCGCGCCGCCGATCAGGAACAACCGGGCGTCCCCGTCGGCCTCCAGGGGCAGCTCACGCCGCCCGGTGCCCAGATAGAGCAGACCCCCGGGGACGAGAGGGGTACCGGCCACCCGCGCGGCCCCGTTCAGCACGACCGCCGCGTACTCGAAGTCCGCCTCCACCGGCACGGTCGTCCGCGCCCCCGCCGCGAGCACGAACTCGGCCCCCACCAGCGGGGTGTGCGCCCGGGCCGGCGAGGTCAGCCCGCCGAGCGAGCCCATCACCACGGTGGTCGTCACCCCGTCCGCGGCGTACACGGGCAGGTCCGCGTGGTGGTCGAAGGCGGGCTCCCCGTGCCGGGCGTCCTCCGGCAGCGCCACCCACAGCTGGAGCCCCTGCATCACCGGCGGGTGCACGGCGGGCGACTCCTCGGAGTGCGCGATGCCCCGCCCGGACGTCATCAGGTTGAGCTGGCCCGGCCGGATGCTCACCAGACTGCCCAGGCTGTCGCGGTGCAGCACCTCGCCCTCGACCAGCCAGGTCACGGTCTGCAGGCCGGTGTGCGGGTGCGGCCCGACCTGCATCCCGGGCCGGTCGGCCACGTCGTCCGGGCCGAACGCGTCGGCGAAGCACCACGCGCCGACCATCCGGCGGGGGCGCTGCGGCAGGAGCCGGCGCACGACGGTGTACCGGCCGAGGGCCACGTCGTGCCCGGGGAGCAGAAGATTGTCCACCCCCTGAGCGTAGTGAGCCCCCGGCCGGGCCGGTTCACTTCCCGCGTCGGGCGATCTTCCCCTTCGTCAGGGTCAGCACCTGGTCGGACTGCCGGGCCACCTCCTGGGAGTGGGTGACCACGATGACGCAGGTGCCCTGCTCGTGCGCCAGTTCCCGGAACACCTCGACCATCTCCTGCGCGGTGTCGCCGTCGAGGTTGCCGGTCGGCTCGTCGGCGAACAGGATGTCCACGTCGCAGGCCAGGGCGCGGGCGATGGCGACCCGCTGCTGCTGGCCGCCGCTGAGTTCGAGCACCGGGGCCTTCGCCTCCTGCTCGTCGAGCCCGAGCCGTTCGAGCAGCTCCATGGCCCTCGTCCTGCCGCCCTTCACCCCGGTGATCTCCATGGCCGTGGTCACGTTGCGCACCGCGCTCATGTACGTCAGCAGGTTGTACGACTGGAAGATGGTCGCCACGTGCCGGTTGCGGTACTTCGCCAGACCCATGCCGCGCACGTCCTCGCCCCGGTAGAGCACCCGGCCGTCGACGGGGGAGTCCAGCCCGCTGGCCAGGCTGAGCATCGTGGTCTTGCCGCTGCCGGACGGTCCCAGGATCGTGTAGAAGGTGCCCGGCTCGAAGGCGAAGCTCACGTTCTTGAGCACCCAGACCTTCTTCCGGGGCCCCTGGAAGGCGTGGCTGACGCCGTCGAGTTCGAGAATCGGTGCCACGGTCACTCGCCCTTCATCAGGATCGTGCGGGGGTTGAGCTTCAGGATCGCCAGGCCCGGCAGGATCGTGGCCAGCAGCGCGATGCCGACGCCCACGCCGGCCACCCGGCCCACCTCGGCGGCCTCCAGCGACACCGAGATCTTGTCGATCGGCTTCACCGGCCCGGGATCGGCCGACCCGATCGAGCGGGCCATCATCACCCTGCCGCCGCCCGGCATGCCCTGGTCGGCCTCCTTGTCCTTCGCGGCGGCCACCTCCCGGCCGAGCAGCGCGTCCCCCGCGTACTGGGACAGGGCCGTGCCGATCAGCACCGAGAAGCCCAGCGCCAGGACGGCGACGGCGGTCACCTCCACCAGGTGCTGGCCGACGAGTTTCCACTTGCGCTCGCCGAGGGACAGCAGGATGCCCAGCTCCTGGCGGCGTTCCTTGATGGCCATCGCGACGATCAGCCCGAGGATCGCGGCGCCGGCGATCGAGACCAGCCAGACGGCCACCCCCGCGAAGGAGGCGATGGACTGGATCGGGCCGACCAGGTCGCGGTACAGCCGGTCGTTGTTGTCGAGCTTGAACACCTCCAGGTCGATGCCCGCGGCCCCTGCGGCCTTCTTGAACTGCTCGAACTTCCCCGGATCCTTCAGGGTGTACTTGGCCACCTGCACCTTGTTCTGCCCGTTGACCTTCTCCGACGGGTTGAGCCGCGCGACCGCGCCGACCGGGGCGTAGACCTTGTTGCCGGGGACCATGCCCGGCGGCATCCACATGTCGGCCTGGGGGGCGGTCGGGTCCCGGTACACCCCGACGATCTCGAACTCGGTGGGGTTCTTGCCGTCCGGGGACTTCAGGGTGAGCTTGTCGCCGACCTTGAGCTTGTTCTTCGCGGCCAGTCGCTCCTCGACCATGGCGACGTTCCTCCCGTCGTCGTCCGGGCCGACCGCCCGGCCGTCGATCACCGCGTGCCGGCCCTTGCGGAACTCGTCGGTGAGCCGCACGTCGCGCTGTCCGCTGACCGAGAGGGTGTTCATGTCGGCAGGTCCGGCGGTCGTCGCCCCTCCGCCGATGGTGGTGGCCATGGACAGGCCCTCCGGGGGCTTGGCGGCGCTCTCCAACAGCGTCACCCCCGACGGCGGCGGGCTCGCGCTCTCCAGGCTGTAGTTGTAGTCCCGGACCAGGGGCGACCTCCCGAGCGCGTCCACCTTGCCGGTGGTCAGGGCGTCCGTGTCGGTCATCTTGGGGAAGGCGCCGTTGCTCTTGGCCATCGCCTTCTCGACGTCCCAGTCGAGGGTGACGTCCGCGCCCACCCGGGCCTTCGTGTTGGCCGCCGACTGCCCCGTGGCGCTCTGCAGCAGGAACCCGGCCAGCACCAGTGTGAAGATGACCAGGAACAGCCCCAGCATGATCAGGGACTTCACCCTCCTGGCCGCCAGGCTCAGGCCCGCCCGTTTGACAAAGTTCACATTCACCCTCGGTTCGCCTCCGTCGTCAGTCGCGTTCGTTGCCAGGGACCTTCCAGGCGGGGTCATTAGAGTCCGGGCCGCGTCTCGTGGGCGTCTGGCGATCGCCATACGTCCGCGATAGGCGCGGCCTGCTGTGCTGGCGTGCTGACCGAGGAGGAGCCGATGCGGGTACTGGTCGTCGAGGACGAGCCCTTCCTGGCGAGCGCGCTGCAGTCGGGGCTGCGCCGGGAGGCGATGGCCGCCGACGTGGCGCACGACGGGGACGACGCCCTGGAGCGCCTGGCCGTGCACGCCTACGACGTGGTGGTGCTCGACCGGGACGTGCCCGGGGTGCACGGCGACGACGTGTGCCGGTACGTCGCGACCACGTTGCCGGCCTGCCGGATCCTGATGCTCACCGCCGCCGGGGGACTGCGGGACAAGGTCGCCGGCCTGGAACTGGGCGCCGACGACTACCTGGTCAAACCGTTCGACTTCCCCGAACTCGTCGCCCGGCTCCGGGCGCTCGGCCGGCGGACCGCCCCCGCCCAGCCGCCCGTCCTGCACCGGGCCGGGATCCGGGTCGACCCGCACCGGATGCAGGCGTACCGCGACGACCGGTTCCTGCCGCTGACCCGCAAGGAGTTCGCCGTGCTGACCCTGCTGATGCGCGCCGAGGGCGGGGTGGTCAGTGCCGAGTACCTGCTGGAGAAGGCGTGGGACGAGCACGCCGACCCGTTCACCAACGCCGTGCGGATCACGATCTCCACGCTGCGCCGCAAGCTCGGCGACCCGCCGGTCCTGCACACGGTCACCGGCGTCGGCTACTACCTCGGGGCCGCCCGGTGACCGCCCGGCTCAGCGTCCGGGCCAAGCTGACCCTCGCCTACGGCGCCCTGATGCTCGTCGTCGAGGCGATCCTGCTGGCCGTCGTCTACATCCTGATGACCTACGTGCCCAGCTACCGGATCACCGCCGTCCAGGGCCCGCTGCCCACCTGGGAACCGGCGAGGACCGTGCCGTGGGACGCCCAGCCGGCGGCCGGGATCTCCATCGAGTCCAAGGCCGACGTGCTCGCCTCGCTGCTCTGGTCGTTCGGCGTCGGACTGGCGCTGGTCACGGGCCTGGGGCTGTTCGTGTGCTGGGTGGTCGCCGGCAGGGTGCTCAGTCCGCTGGCCCGGATCACGGCCGCCGCGCACACCGCCACCACCGGCACCCTGCACGAGCGGATCGCGCTGTCCGGCCGCGACGACGAGCTCAAGCGGCTCGCCGACACGTTCGACGGCATGCTGGCCCGGCTGGAACGCGAGTTCGGGGCGCACCAGCGGTTCGCGGCGAACGCGGCCCACGAGCTGCGCACCCCGCTCGCCGTGACCCGCACGATGCTCCAGGTGGCGCTGGCCCACCCCGAGGACCACGATTTCCGGGTACTGGGCCCCAAGCTCCTCGCCACCAACGAACGCAGCATCGCCACCACCGAGGCGCTCCTCGTCCTGGCCGGCGCCGAACACGCGCGGGTCCGCACGGAGAGCGTGGACCTCGCCGCGCTCGCCGGGGAGGTGCTCGGCCAGGTCGCCGCCGAGGCCGCGCACCGGGAGGTGGCGGTCCTGCACCGGCTGCCCGCGACCTGGGTGGCCGGGGACCCGGAACTGCTCCGCCAGCTGCTGGTGAACCTCGTGCACAACGCCGTCCGGCACAACCACGCCGGGGGACAGGTCGCGGTGGGCGTCGCGCCGGGCCA
Source organism: Longispora urticae (assembly GCF_053902585.1). Classification (NCBI taxonomy): domain Bacteria; kingdom Bacillati; phylum Actinomycetota; class Actinomycetes; order Micromonosporales; family Micromonosporaceae; genus Longispora; species Longispora urticae. Next base: position 42,636 of record NZ_JAQZSH010000034.1, on the reverse strand, counting down.
CACCGGCGGGGCGACGCTGACCGTGTCGAACTCGGGCCCCGTGGTGCCCCAGGAGGAACTCGCGTACCTGTTCGAGCCGTTCTACCGGCGCCAGGGCCGCGCGGCGGGCGGGCGCGACCAGGGCCGGAACCCGGGCGGTCGGGGGACCGGTGGTCCGGGGCACCCGACCGGCCACGGGCTGGGGCTGGCCATCGCCCGGGCCATCGCCGAGGCGCACGACGGTCGGATCTCGGTGGTCGCGCACCACGCGGGCGGCCTGTCGGTGACGGTGACCCTGTAGGGCGCCGCCGGCCCCCGTACCCGACGACGGTTGTGGATCTGTGGTCTGAGCTGGCCGTTTGATCGGTTGCCCTCCCGGGTAGGTCCAGAGCGACCCAATTGAGGGGGGCGGCGATGACGGAGACCGAGTACGACGGGCCGCTACGCGAGCTGATCGGCTACGAGGTGAGCGGCCGCGACGGCCCGCTCGGCAGCGTCGACGAGGCGACCGGTGACTTCGGGCCGTACCTGCTGGTGGTGCGCGCCGAGGGGCATCAGACGGTGATCCCCTCGGACGCGATCGCCGGGGTGGACCCCGAGAACCGCCAGGTCAGGGTGGACCAGGTGACGCCCGCAGAGAAATATATGACATAGTACTGCGCATGAGCGTGCGTACCGTCGACTACCACACCGCCGGCGAGCCCTTCCGGATCGTCACCGGCCAGCGGATCCCGGGCGGCACCGTCCAGGCCCGCCGCGCGGCCCTCCTGCTCGCCCAAGCCGACCCCGGCGCGCCCGGCCGCGACGTCGAGGACCTGCGCCAGCTCCTCTGTCGCGAGCCCCGGGGCCACGCCGACATGTACGGCGGCTTCGTCGTGCCGGCCGACGACGAGGGCGCGCACTTCGGCGTCCTGTTCTGGCACAACGACGGCTACTCCACCGCCTGCGGGCACGGCACCATCGCCCTCGGCGCGTGGGCCGTGGAGTCGGGGCGGGTGCCCGCGCCCGACACCGGCACCGTGGAGGTCCGGATCGACGTGCCGTCCGGTCGGGTCGCCGCGCTGGTCAGCACCGAGGCCGGCCGGGTCACCGCCGTCACCTTCCGCAACGTGCCGTCCCGCCCGGTCGAGTTCGGCGTGCCCGCCGGGGGCGTGACCGTGGACCTCGCCTACTCCGGCGCGCTGTACGCCGTCCTCGACGCACACGCGCTCGGCCTCGCCGTCGAACCCGCCGCGCTGCCGGAACTGATCCGGGCCGGCCGGCGGATCAAGGCCGACCTGCCGGGCCGCGACCTGTACGGCGTCATCTTCCACGACCGGCGCGCGCCCGACCCCGGCACCGGCGGACTGCGGCAACGCAACGTCACCATCTTCGCCGACGGCCAGGTGGACCGCTCCCCGTGCGGCTCCGGCACCTCGGCCTGCCTGGCGCTGCTGCACGCCGACGGCACCCTCCCGGCCGGCGCGACCCTGCGGCACGGCTCGATCGTGGGCACCGAGTTCCTCGGCCGGGTCGTCGCCGACGGGTCGGACGGGTCGGTCACGGAGATCACCGGCATGGCGTACCGGACCGGGGAGTCGGTGTTCGAGCTCGACCCGGCGGACCCGCTCGGCACCGGGTTCGTCCTCCGGTGAGCGCCCTGGAACACCTCGGCCTGCTCGCCGCGATCGCCGCCGTCGAGGACGCGCTGCGCGCCGGGCTGGACCCCGAGGCCGACCCGCCCCGGAGCATCGTCGACCTGCCCGCCGGCCAGGTCCTGCTGATGCCCGGCGCCCACGACGGGTACGCCGGGGTCAAGGTCGCCACCGTCGCCCCCGGCAACCCGGCCCGCGGCCTGCCCCGGATCCAGGCCCTCTACCTGCTGCTCGACGCGGCCACCCTGAGCCCGCTGGCCACGCTCGACGGCACGGAACTCACCGCGCTGCGCACCCCGGCCACCTCCGCCGTCGCCGTCTCGCACCTCGCCGCCCCCGACGCGGCGCACCTGCTCGTCTTCGGCAGCGGACCGCAGGCGGCCGGGCACATCGCGGCGGTCCGGGCGGTGCGGCCGATCACCCGGGTCACGGTCGTCGGGCGCGATCCGGGGCGCACGGAACTGTTCGCGGCCGAGTGGGGGGCGCGGGTCGGCGTACCCGCCGATGTCGCCGACGCCGACGTGATCTGCTGCTGCACGACCGCGTCGACCCCGCTGTTCCCGGGCGCCCTGGTGCGGCCCACGGCGACCGTCGTGGCCGTCGGCTCGCACGAACCGGCCGTCCGGGAGACCGACGACGACCTGGTGGTCCGGTCCGACGTGTGGGTCGAGGCGCGGTCGGCCGCGTTGCGCGAGGCCGGGGACCTGCTCGGGCCGATCGGGCGGGGCGTGATCGGGCCGGAGCACGTGCGCGGCAACCTCGCCGACCTGGTCACCGGTCGGGTGGGGCCGCGGATGGACCGGCCCCGGTTCTTCAAGGGGGTCGGGATGGCCTGGCAGGACCTGGTGGTGGCCGCGGCGGCGCACCGGGCGCAGGCGGGCGGCCCGGCACCGGCCTGAGCGGGGCCCCCGGTGGCCCGGCCCGGTGCGCCCACAACGGGTTCGCCCAGCTCCCGCATGGGGTAGAACTGGAAGATGGTGGAGAGCGAGACCGATCGGGCGAAGCGGAACTTCGACGAGCTGCTCCAGGAGTTGCGGGTCGCGCAGACCGGCAACCAGATCCTCTTCGCCTTCCTGCTCACCGTCGCGTTCACGCCCCGGTTCGCCCAGGCCACCGGCTCCGAGAAGGTCGTGTACGTCGCCACCCTGCTGTGCGCGAGCGCCGCCACCGCCCTGTTCATCGCCCCCGTCAACCACCACCGGCTCACGTTCCGGCGGCGGATGAAGGGCCGGATCCTGCCGCTCGCGTCCCGGCTGGCCATCTGGGGCGTGTTCTTCGTGATGCTGGCCCTGACCGGCGCGCTGTACCTGGCCGTGAACACCGTCGCCGGCTCGCCGTGGGCCGGGCTCGCCACCGCCGCGGCCGGAACGACCTATGTGGTCCTCTGGTACGTCGTGCCCCTCGTCCGCAGGCTGCGCGGCTACCCCCGGGATTGAAAACCGCCCCGCCGGGTACCACCCATGGGGGTGCACCGAGGGGCGAGGGGGAACAGTGGGCGAGATCCGGATCGGTACCGCCTCGTGGTCCAACCGGACGCTGCTGGAGTCCGGTTGGTACCCACGGGCGGCCGACACCCCCGCCAAGCGCCTCGCGTACTACGCCGACCAGTTCCCGATCGTCGAGGTCGACACCACCTACCACGGGCCGCCGGCCGCCCGGACCGCCGCGCTGTGGGCCGAGCGCACCCCGCCCGGGTTCACGTTCGACGTGAAGGCGTTCAGTCTGCTCACCGGGCACCCGACCCAGCCGGACGCGCTGTCCCCGGACATGCGGCCCACCACCGGCCGGCGGTTCGTCTACCCCAAGGACCTGTCGCCGCGGGACTACCAGGAGGTGTGGGACCGGTTCCTGGAGGGGCTCGACCCGCTGGTCGACGCGGGCAAGCTCGGGGTGGTGCTGTTCCAGTACCCGCCGTGGTTCACCTACGGGGGCGTCAACGCCTGGCAGCTCCTGGAGGCTGCCGAACGGTGCGCGCCGCGCCGGATCGCCGTGGAGTTCCGGCACGCGTCCTGGTTCGAGGGCGACCGCCGGGCCGAGACGCTCGCGTTCCTGCGCCGGCACGATCTGCCGCTGGTGTGCGTGGACATGCCGCAGGGGCACCGCAACTCGGTGCCGCCGGTCGTCGAGGCCACCGCCGATCTCGCGGTGGTGCGCTTCCACGGTCACAGTCGGCAGTGGGCGAACCGGGACGTGGACGAGCGGTACCGCTACCTCTACAACGACCGCCAGCTGTCGCAGTGGGCCCGGCACCTGCGCGCCCTCGCCGAGCGGACCGAGGAGGTGCACGTGCTGCTCAACAACTGTTGCGCGGACAACGCCCAACGCAACGCGGCCCGACTGCGCGAACTCCTCGGGGTGGTGACTATCCTGTAGTCATGGCAGTACTGAGGGTGGAACGCCCGGGGGCCGCACGGCACGTCCGGCTCGTGGTCGAAGGCGACCTCGACATGACCACCTCGCCCGCGTTGTCGACCGCGATCCGCACCGCGCTCGGCGACGGGGCCACAGAGATCACAGTGGACCTGGGCGCCGTCGCGTTCCTCGACTCCACGGGCATCAGAGCCCTCTTCGACGGGTACCTGGACGCGACCCGGCTGGGCGGCTCGCTCGACGTGCACGGCGCGGGGGACTGGGTCCGCCGGGTGCTGGAGATCAGCGGCGTCGCCGAGGTGCTCCTCGCGCCGGTCACAGCAGGTGCCCGAGCCCGGTGAGTTCGAGCACCTGACGCGCGGGCCCGCCGACCGGGGCCAGCAGCCGCATCCCGTCGGAGTCCGCCGCGAGCCGGTGCAGCAGGAACACCCCCGCGCTGGCCAGCAGGGTCACCCCCGACAGGTCCACCACCACCGGCAGCGCGCCGCCCCGGCTGGCCGCCATCACCGCCTCCCGCAACTGCTCGGCCGTCTCCTGGTCGACCGGCCCGAAGACCCGCAGCACCGGCCGCTCGAAGTCCGTGGTCAGCTCCCCGGAGTCGCGGTCCGGGGTCGGGGCCGAGCCGAGCGGCACCGCCCTGCGGAGCGGTTGGTGGAACGTCACCGCCGTGCCCGACGGGGTCGCCGACACCTCCACCCGGTCCACCAGCGCGCGCATCAGCCGCAGCCCCCAGCCCCGGCCCAGGGGCTCCGGGGTGGGCTGCCGCCACCGGCCGCCGTCGGACAGGGTCAGGTGCGCCACGCCGTCCTCGCCGAGCCGGCACTCCACCCGCATCCGGTGCCGGCCCCCGGCCGGGTACGCGTGCTCGATCGCGTTCGCCGCCGCCTCGCCCACCACCAGTTGCAGCCCGGCGGCGTCCATCCCGGTGATGTCCAGCGCCGCCAGCCACGTCGCCACCGACGTGCGCAGCCCACTGAGCGCGCCGCTCCACGCCGGGAAGTCGACACTCAGATCCGCGCGGCGGGGTACCGGTTCGGCGGCCAGCAGGGTGACGTCGTCGGAGTACCCGGACAGGGCCAGGCGCTCCACGACCAGCGCGCACACCCGGTCCACCATCAGCTCGGGCACCGTCGTGTCCCCGCCCACCGCGTCGCGGACCACGGCGGAGACCACTTTGGACAGCCGGGCCATGCCGTCGGCGAGGGTGCGCCCGGGGCGCTCGACCAGGCCGTCGGAGTAGAGCAGCACCAGCTCGCCGGGGGCCAGCTTCTCGCGGTGCACCTCGGCCTTCCCCTGACCGGCCCCCAGCGGCCCGCCGGGCGCCCCGGGCAGGAACCGGATCCCGCCGTCCGGGTCGACCACCAGCGGGGCCGGGTGCGCGCGGCTCGTGTAGCGCACCTCCCCGGCGACCGGGTCGAGCACCGCCAGGCACACCGTCGCGCCCCGCGCCGTCGGCACCTGGGTGGCGAGCCCGTCCAGCCGGGCCAGGGTCTCGGCGATGTCCGCGCCGGAGGTCAGGGCCTGCAACGCGACCGCGCGCAGCTGGCCCATCGCGGCCACCGCCGGCGCGCCGTGCCCGACGACGTCCCCGACGAGCAGGGCCGCCCGGCCGTCGCCCAGCGGCACCACGTCGAACCAGTCCCCACCGGCGGCGGTGTCGGCCCCGGCGGCCAGGTACCGCGCGGAGGTGCGCACCCTCGGCAGGACCGGCATGCCCTGGGGGAGCAGGTTGCGCTGCAGGCCTAGGACGACGTCGCGCGCCTCCTGGTACCGGTGCTCGGAGACGGCCGCCCGGTCCTCCGCCGCCCTGCGCAGCCGGACGAGTTCCGTGGTCTCCACCGTGTACACCAGCAGGCCGCGGACCGTGCCGTCGGCGTGCAGGGCGGGCTGCGCGGAGTACGTGAAGAAGCCCTCCTCCAGCTCGCCGTCGCCGTCGCGGTCGATCAGCACCCGCAGTTCGGGCTGGGAACGGCCCTGCCCGGTGGCATAGATCTCGTCGAACATGGCGAAGATCTGCTGGCCCTCTAGTTCGGGCAGCACCTCGCGGACCGGCCGGCCGACGATGTCCGCGCGGTGGCCGGTGGAGGCGCGGGCCGCGCGGTTCGCGGCGACGACCCGGTGTTCGGGGCCCTCGAAGGCCCACAGGATGGCGGGTACGTCCTCGAAGGCCCGCACCACATCGGCCGGTTCGCCGGGAAAAGCCGCGCTTGGCTCCATAACCGGCATCCTAACGAGTGTGGCCCGGACCCGCCGGCAGGCGTCGTCCCGTGTCAGGCCGGGCCGGCGCGTCGGGGCTCCCACGCCGGGGACGACGAGGCCCCCGGCTCCGTGTCGGAGCCGGGGGCCTCGGGGGCCGGGTGGTCGCGCGGGTCGCGTGGCCCGGGGAGTCGCGCGGGTCGCCGTCAGGCGGCGGCGGAGCTCAACGCCAACGGGTCGCTCGGCGCCTTGGCCTTCGCGCCGGCCATCTCCTCGCCCAGCTCGACGAGCCGGTTGCGCCCCAGCGCCTTGCGGACCTTCGGGAACCAGTCCTTCTCCTCTTCCTCCACGTGGTGGCGGACGTTCTCGATCAGCACCGTGACCTTCGCGTCGAACGTCTCGTGCTTCGGGTCGAGGTCGCGGAGTTCGGAGAGCAGCCACACGACGACGTGGTGTTCCTCGACGCTCTCCAGGATGTGGTCCTCGGTCTCGGGGACCTGCCGGCGGGCGGCCGGGTAGAAGATGGTCTCCTCGATGAACGCGTGCGTCGTCAGCTCTTTGATGATCTTGTTGACCAGGGACCGCTTGGCCGCCGGGGTGGCCGATTCCTTCGTCTTCTCGAAGGTCTTGAACAGGCCCTCGACCGTCTTGTGGTCGTCCTTCAGGAGCACGATGCCGTCCATGTCGGATCCTCTCAGCGGTTCGGTGACAGTTCGTAGAGCGCGTACGCCTGGCGGATCACCGGGTGTGCGACGTTGCGGACGCGTACCCCGCCGGGGGTCCGGCCCCGCTCGGTGCCGGCGTGCGCGTGCCCGTGCACGGCCAGGTCGGTACCCGTGGCGTCGATGGCCTCGGCGAGCAGGTACGAGCCGAGGAACGGGAAGATCTCCGGCGGCTCCCCGGCCAGGGTGTCCGCGACGGGGGAGTAGTGGGTGAGCGCGACCTTGACGTCGCAGTCGAGCCCGCCGAGTGCCGCGGCGAGCCCGGTGGCGATGGTCTGGGTGTGCCGGACGAACGCCTTGGTCTCCGGCTCCCCGAACTCGGTCACGCACCTGCCGGCGAACCCGCCGCCGAAGCCCTTGGCCCCGGCCACCCCGAGCCGGACCCCGCGCACGTCCAGCACGGTGCCGGTCTGTTCGAGCACGTCGATCCCCGCGTCGAGCAGGATCTCGGTGACCTCCTTCTCGGCGTCGCAGTGGTAGTCGTGGTTGCCGAGCACGGCGATGACGGGTACGGCGAGGCCGCCGAACTCGGCCGCGACGCAGTACGCCTCCTCGGCGGTGCCGTGCCGGGTCAGGTCACCGGCGAGCAGCAGCACGTCGGCGCGGTCGCCCAGCTCGTCGAGCGCGGGCCGGTACCGGCCGACCACGCCCGCGTCGAGGTGCACGTCCCCGACGGCGGCGACCCGGACCCCGGTCACGACAGCACCTCCGTACCGTGCGGCGGGTGGGTTCCGGTGACCCCGATGTCGCAGTGCACCCGCACGTCGGGGAAGGCGCGCAGCACGGCCGCCTCGATCTGCTCGCGGCGTTCGGCGCTCTCCACCTCCCCGCACAGCAGCAGCTCCTCGCCGTGCTGTTCGACCCGGATGGCCTGCTCGGTGATGCGGTGGTCCTCGGCGAGCAGCCGGCGGACGGCGGCGACCGTGTACCCGTCGGTCATGCCAGGATCTCCAGCCGCTCGAGGAGGAACAGGAACGCCTGCGCGTACGGGGAGTGCGCGGTCTCCTTGGTGACCCGTTCCCAGTCGATCTGTTCGCGCAGCGAGCGCGCGGTCGGCAGGGCCCGGCTGAAGTCGCAGTAGTTCTCGCAGAACGTCGACATGGTGTGGATCATCAGTTCGGTGGCCGACAGCACCGGGATCCGGATGCCCTGTACGGGCAGCAGGTCGGTGTCGGCGAGGGTCTCCGCCGTCACCGGCCGGTCGACGGGCCGGAAGATCAGGTCCACGAGCCGGTCGTCGTCGTAGGCCTTGACGAGCCAGTCCTCGGGCGGGTCCTCGGCGCGGAACCCGCAGTCCACCAGGGCCTGCACTGCGCGGGTCGCGTCCGCCTCGAGGATGACGAAGTCCACGTCGTGCTCGGACAGCGGACCGCCCCGGGCGTGCACGGCGAACTTGCCGGCCAGCGCGAACGGCACTCCCGCCTGTTGCAACCCGGCGGCGGCCCGCTTGAGGGTTCCGAGCAGTTGCTGGTTCTCCTTGACTGACATACGTCACAAATACCCGGGGTCGACCGCCCGCAAACGGATCAGAGCAGGTTCGTGGCCACTGGGCGTTCGGAGTCCTGCGGCCATGGGGTCGGATCGGCGGCGCAGATCGCTGCCAGGGCGGACGCGGGCGCCCGGTCCTCCGCGAGGTCGCCGAGGGTCAGGATGCCCACCGGCCGGCCGCCCTCCGCGCACACCGGCAGCCGGCGCACGGCGTGCCGGCGCATCAGCCGGAGGGCGAAGTCGACCGGGTCCTCGGGGCCGAGCACCAGGGGATGCCCGGTGGCCAGTTCCCCGACGGTGGTGGAGTCCGGGTCCAGGCCGGCGGCGACGCCCCGCACCACGAGGTCACGGTCGGTGAGGATGCCGCGCAGGGTGGCGCCGTCGAGGACGAGGACGTCGCCGATGTCGTGGTCGGCCATGTGCTCGGCGGCCTCGGTCAGGGTGGCGTCCGCCGGCAGGCAGATCGGGCCACGGGTCATCAGGTTGCGCACGAGTCTGCTCACGGGTGGGTCCTCTCAGATGGTGGGGGGTGAGGCGCTGATGTCGGCGAGCGCGGAGTCCGGATCGCGTTCCACGGCCAGGTCGCCGAGCGTGAGGATGCCGATCGGCGCGCCGCTCGCGTCGCACACCGGGAGCCGGCGGACGCCCAGGTCGCGCATCATCTCCACGGCGATCTCGACGGGCTGGTCGGGTTCGAGGACGGCCGGCCGGGTCGTGCACAGGCTGCCCACGGTGGTGACGAGCGGGTCGGCGTGCAGGGCGAGGCCCCGGACCACGAGGTCACGGTCCGTGATGATGCCCTCGAGGATCCTGCCGGAGACGACGAGTACGTCGCCGATGTTGTGGTCGCGCATCTGCTCGGCGGCGTGCGCGAGCGTGGCGTCGGTCGGGACGCACACCGGGTTCGGCGTCATCAGGAAGCTCACTGTGTCGGACATCGGGCTGTCCTCCTCTGGTTGGCTTTCGCCCGGAGTTACCCGCCCGGAGGTCACCGCAAACGGCGGGACCAGCGCAGGAGCCTGGCCACGGGCCAGGTGTTGACGATCCGGTCGGTGGGCACCCCGGCGCGTTCGGCCCGCGCGCAGCCGTTGTCGAGCCAGTCGAGCTGGCCGGGGGCGTGCGCGTCGGAGTCGATGGCGAACAGGCACCCGGCGTCGATGGCGACCTTGAGCAGCCGCGACGGCGGGTCGAGCCGCTCCGGCCGGGAGTTTATCTCCACGGCGACCTGGTGCTCGGCGCACGCCGCGAACACCGCCGCCGCGTCGAACGTGCTCTCCGGCCGGTTCTTCCGCTCCGACCGCAGCCGGCCGGTGCAGTGCCCGAGGATGTTCACGTGCGGGTCGCGGACCGCCCGCAGCAGCCGGCGGGTCATCCGGGGCGAGGGTTCGCGCAGGCCGCTGTGCGCGCTGGCCACCACCACGTCGAGCCGGTCGAGCAGCTCGTCGGTCTGGTCCAGGGTGCCGTCGGCCAGGATGTCCACCTCGATCCCGGCGAGGACCCGCAGCCGGCGCCCGAGGACGGAGTTCACGGCGGCGATCACGTCGAGCTGCTCGGCGAGCCGTTCGGCGGACAGGCCCCGGGCGATGGTCAGGCGCGGCGAGTGGTCGGTGACCACCAGGTACTCGTGGCCCAGTTCCATCGCCGCCAGGGCCATCTCCTCGACCGAGTGGCTGCCGTCGGACCAGTTCGTGTGGCTGTGGCAGTCCCCGCGCAGCTCCGTCCGCAGGGCCGTGGGCTCCGGGGCGCTGATCTTCCTCAGGTACGAGGGCTCCTGGCCGGCCACGGACTCCGCGACGCAGGCGGCGGTGACCGCCCCGATCCCGGGCACGTGGGTGAGGGTGCCGGCCGCCAGGTGCGCGGCGAGGGCGGTGCCGCCCAGCCCGGCAACGGCGTCGGCGGCCTGCCGGAACGCCTGCACCCGGTAACTGCCCTCGCCCGCGCGTTCCAGGGCGAACGCGATGGCGCGCAGGTCCTCGGCGGGGTCCCGCCCGGACGTCTGGCGGACCTTCGGCGGCCGGCGGGTCGCGCGCGCGAGCAGCGGCGCGTACAGGTCCCCGTCGGCGGCCACCCGGTCGAGCACCTCCGGCGCGGTCCACAGCCGGGGCGCCTCGTCCCAGCCGAACGGCGCCGACACGGTCGGGTGCTCCGTGGCCCGCAGCGAGTACGGGGCCACGGTCGTCTTCGCCGCGTTGTTCTGGCTCCAGTCGATGAACACCTTGCCGGGCCGCAGCGCCTTCGCCATCCGGGACACGACCGCGCCCGGCGTCTCGCGTTCGAGCTCCTGGGCGATGTCGCGCACGTACCCGGACACCTCGTCGGCCGTGCGGTCGCCGGGCAGCGCGGCCATCAGCTGCATGCCCTTGCGGCCGCTGGTCTTCGGCAGCGCGTCGAGACCGTCGGCGGCGAGCCGGTCCCGGAGCCGCAGGGCCACGGCGAAGCACTCGGCCAGCCCGGCCGGCGGCCCGGGGTCCAGGTCGATGACGAGCCGGTCGGGGTGCTCCGGGTCGCCCGTCCGCCACTGGGGGACGTGCAGTTCCAGGGCGTTGAGGTTGGCCAGCCACACAAGGGTCGCCAGGTCCTCCACCAGCGGGTACTCGACGTCGCCCACGGTCACCGTCGGCACCCAGTCGGGCCGGCCGGCGGGGGAGTTCTTCTCGAAGAAGCTCTCCGCGGCCGCGCCGTGCGGGAACCGGATCCGGGTCACCGGCCGGCCCGACAGGTGCGGCAGCAGGACCGGGGCGATCCGGGTGTAGTAGTCGAGGACCTCGGCCTTGGTGAACCCGTCCGGGTACATCACCTTGTCCAGGCTGGACAGGCGCAGCACCCGGCCCTCGACGTCCACGGCCACCCGGTCAGGCATCCCGGACCCACTTCTCAGGCATCGTCGACCACCTTGCGCAGCCGGGGGAACCGCAGCCGGCCCGCGAGGGTCTCCTCGCCGTAGGCGACCTCCACCGTGACCAGCGGGGCCACCCAGTGCGCGCCGCGCCGGTCCTCGGCCGGCAGCTGCTCGGCGAACGGGGACGTCGGCTGTTCCAGGGGTTCCAGCAGGTTCAGGAGGTGCCGTTCGGTGGCCGCCGAGATGCCGCCGCCCACCCGGCCCCGGTAGACCAGGCCGCCGTCGGTGGGGCTGCCGACCAGGAGCGCGCCGATCCGCCGGGCGCCGGGCCGCCAACCCCCGACCACACAGTCCATCGTGTACTCGTGCTTGTGCTTCACCCAGTCCGGGCTGCGCGCCCCCGGCTGGTACCCCGAGGAGAGTCTTTTCGCGATCACGCCCTCCAGCCCGAGCTCCCGGGACGCGACGAACGTGGCCGCCCCGTCGTCGAAGCTCGGCGGCACCAGCACGTGCGGATGGTCCAGCGCGAGCCCCTCCAGCCGGGCGCGGCGGGCCTCGTAGGGCAGCGCGCACAGGTCCTCGCCGGCCAGCCGGGGCGCGTCGAACACCATGTACGTCACCGGCAGCTTCGCGACCAGCGCCGCCGGGGGCCGGTCGGTGTGCATCCGCGAGGCCAGCAGCTCGAACCGCGGCACCCCGTTGTCGAGGACCACGATCTCGCCGTCGAGCAGGGTGCCGGCCGGCAGGACCAGGTCGGCCAGCTCCGGGTACCGCAGCGTGATCTCGGTGCCGGACCGGGCCCACAGCCGCAGCCGGGAATCGGTCGCCGCCAGGCACCGCACTCCGTCCCATTTGGCTTCGAACGCCCAGTTCCCGCCCGTGGGCAGCGGGCCGTTCGTGGCCAGCATCGGAGCCATCGGCGCGGGCATCCCCCCATTTTCCCAGCTCAACAGGTCGATGAAGGCCAATCGTGCGATGCTGGCCTGGTGAGGGCGATCTGGAAGGGCGCCGTGTCCTTCGGCCTGGTGGCGATCAGCGTCAAGCTGTACTCGGCCACCGAGGAGAAGGACGTGCGGTTCCATCAGGTGCACCGCGCCGACGGCGGACGCATCCGCTACAAGAAGGTCTGCGAGGTGTGCGGCGAGGAGGTCGGGACCGCCGACATCGTCAAGGGCTTCGACATCGGCGGCGGCGAACTCGTGCTGCTCGACGACGAGGACATGGCGCACCTGCCGCTGAGTTCCTCGCGCTCCGTGGACGTGCTGGAGTTCGTGCCCGCCGACCAGATCGACCCGATCTTCTACAACAAGGCGTACTACCTGGAGCCCGAGAAGATCGCCGTCAAGCCGTACGTGCTGCTCCGCGACGCGCTGCGCACCGGCGAACGGGTCGCGATCGTCAAGGTCGCCCTCCGCCAGCGCGAACAGCTCGCCACCCTCCGGGTCCGCGACGACGTGCTGGTCCTCAACACGATGCTCTGGCCCGACGAGGTGCGCACCCCCGACTTCGGGTTCCTCGAGGACGACGTGCACGTCCGGCCGCAGGAGCTGGCGATGGCCGCCTCGCTGATCGAGTCGATGAGCGGGGACTTCGCGCCGGCGGACTTCTCCGACCAGTACCGGGCGGCCGTTCAGGAGGTCATCGACGCGAAGATCGCCGGCCGGGAGACCGTCGCGCCGCCCGCCGTGGAGGCCCCGACGGGCAAGGTGATCGACCTGATGGCCGCGCTGAAGGCCAGCGTCGCGCAGGCCCGGGCCGGGCACGCGGAGGCGGCCGAGCCGGCGCCCCGCACGACCGCCCCGCGCGCCGCCGCCCGGGCCGAGACCGCGCCGCCGAAGAAGACGGCCGCCAAGCGGGCGCTGAAGTCCGTGCCCGAGCCGGAGAAGAAGGCCGCGTCGAAGAAGGTGGCCGCCGCGCCCGCTCCCGCGAAGAAGGCCCCGGCGCGGCGGCGCAAGACCGCCTGAAAACCGTCGACGGGTACGCCCGCGCGCCGCCCGGCTCCGCCCTCTCCCCGCCACCACGGCCCCGCGTTCACGGTCCGCCCGGATCCCACGTTCAGCGCCGGTCCCGTGCGGGACGCCCCGGTTGCCGCCCGGTGGTCGTGCGGCGTTTGTGCCGGTGGTTTCCGGGGTAGACGGGGGGATGACCCGGGTGGTGGTGTTCGCGCCGTCGCCGGTTCTCACCGTGGTGATCGAGGACCGGGGCGGCGTTCCCGACGTGCACGTGCACGCCGGCGGGCAGGGCGTCTGGCAGGCGCGGATGGTCCGGTCCATGGGCGTGGACGTGACGCTGTGCGCGGCGCTCGGCGGGGAGACCGGCCGGGTGCTCGGCTACCTGATCGCCGACGAGGGCCTCGACGTCCGCGCCGTCGACGGGGCCTTCAGCAACGGGGCCTACGTGCACGACCGGCGCAGCGGCGAACGGGTCACGGTCGCCGAGGACCCCGGCGACCCGCTGCCCCGGCACGTCCTCGACGAGGTGTACGGCCTCACCGTCACCGAGGCCCTCGACGCGGGCGCGGCCATCCTGAGCGGCCCCGCCGGCCCGGTCACGGTGCCCGACGACATCTACCGCCGGCTCGCCACGGACCTGGGCGGCAACGGCTGCCCCGTCGTGGCCGACCTCGCCGGCGACCGCCTGGCCGCGGCGCTCGAGGGCGGGCTGGCCGTCGTGAAGGTCAGCCACGAGGAACTCGGCCTCGACCCCGACGACCACGACGCCCTGGTCGCGGCGGTCCGCGAACTGCACGCCTCCGGCGCCCGCACCGTCGTGGTGTCCCGCGCCGACCGGCCCGCGCTCGCCCTGACCGACGACGGCCTGTACGAGGTCCGGATGCCCCGTCTCGCCCCCGCCGATCCGCGCGGGGCCGGCGACTCGATGACCGCCGGGATCGCCGCCGCCCTGGCCGGCGGGCAGTCCGTCACCGAGGCCGTCCGGGTCGGCGCGGCGGCCGGCGCGCTCAACGTCACCCGGCACGGGCTGGGCACCGGCGACCGGGGCGCGATCGGGAAGCTCACCGCCAGGGTCGACCTGGTGCCGCTGACCGACGGCGTGGAGGGCACCACCCCCGACGCCCTCGCGACCCGCCTCGACACCCGGGCCGCGGCACCCGACGCGGCGGCCCGGGGGGCTCCGGCGTCCGGCGCCGGCGATCCGAAGCCCGGGGCCGGCGACCTGAAGCCCGCGGCGCCCGGCGCGGCCCGATGACCATCCGGGTACTCGTCACCAACGACGACGGGATCGACTCCCCGGGCCTCACGGCCCTGGCCGACGCGGCCCGGTCGCACGGCTGGGACGTCACCGTCGCCGCCCCGGCCGGCCCCGCGAGCGGCATGTCCGCCGCCCTCACCGCCGTCGAGCACGGCGGCAGGATCGGCGTGGCCGAACGCGCGCCGGGCGTGTACGCCGTCGAGGCCACCCCCGCCATGATCAGCCTGCTCGCGGTGCACGGCGCGTTCGGTGGCCCGCCCGACGTGGTGCTGTCCGGCATCAACCGGGGCGCGAACATCGGCCGGGCGATCCTGCACTCCGGTACGGTCGGCGCGGCCCTGACCGCCGCGTACCACGGGGTGCCGGCCCTCGCGGTGTCCCTGGACGTGGGGCTCTCGCCCGCCGGGTCGCCCCGCTGGGACACGGCTGCCGCGGTCACCCGCGAGGTGCTGCCCCGCCTCGCGGACCTCCCGCCCGGCACCGTCGCCAACCTGAACGTGCCCGACGCGGCGACCGTCCGGGGACTGCGGGAGGCGGGGCTGGCCGCCTTCGGCACCGTGCAGATCACGCTCGCCGAGACGGGGGAGGGTTTCGTGCGGACCCAGCTCACCGACGGCCCGGGACCCGGTACCCGTGACGGCAGTGATCTGGCTCTGCTCGCCCTGGGCTGGGCCACCCTGACCCTGGTGGAGGGCGTCACGGAGGCGTTTCCGGGCCGCGCCGGCCGGGTAGGAGGCGCCGAGAACCGGAAGGAGACCACCATGCCGAAGGCCTGGAGCGCCAAACGGGAACGACAGTACGAGCACATCGTGGACAGTGCCCTCGAGCGGGGCGAGTCGAAGGACACGGCGAAGGAGATCGCCGCCCGGACCGTGAACAAGGAACGGGCCCGCGCGGGCGAGGCCAGGGAGCCCAGCGCGCTGTCGGTCGACGACATCTCCTCGGGGCGGCGCGGCGGGCTGCGGTCCCACCGGGGCGCGGGCGGCCGGACCCGCGACCAGCTGTACGAGGAGGCGAAGAAGAAGAACATCAAGGGCCGGTCCACGATGACCAAGGCCGAACTGGAACGCGCCGTCGGCCGCTAGCGGCTCCGCGCCGGGGATCGTGGGGCGGCCGGTCGGTGCCACGTCAGGTGGGCCGACCCGCCAGCCGGGACGCCGCGCGGACGGAGCCGTCCGGATCGTCGGTGGCCATCGCGCGGATCCTGTCCAGTGCGGTGGCGCGGAACCCGGCGTCCAGGTCGAGGTCGCCCACCGGTCCCATGGCCCAGCCCAGCACCGATACCGCGTGGCGACGGATCAGGGCGTGCGGAGAGTCGAGCCCGGCGACCGCGCCGGGCAGGTCGGCGGCGTCGAGGGTGCACTCCCCACGGCCGGGCGCCAGCTCCTCGGCGAGCAGCGCAGCCAGGTCGGCGCGGCCCAGGGCGGCGTCGAGGAGGCCGTAGTCGAGCGGCAGGTGCGCGACGGCGTGGTCCCGGAACGACCGGTACGGTCCGGCGACGCCGCTGGCCACCGTACCCGCGGGCAGATCCCCGCGGTCGAGCAGCGTGTGGCCCGTGCCGAGGCGGGCCAGCGCGACCGCCACCCAGTTGCGGTTGGCCTCGTCGTCGTCGCGGCGCAGGTGGGCACGGAGTGCGGTGAGCACCTCGGGTGTGGGCAGGTGCAGGTCCGCGAGGAGCTTGGCGGCCTTCCACCGGGTGCCCGGGTGCGCCAGGCCGTCGATCACGGCCGGTACGGCGTCCGCGCCGAGTCCCAGGAGGAGCCGGGTCGCCCGTTCGGAGCTCAGCGGGCCCGGTTCCCTCGCGGGCCCGGGGACCAGGCCGACGGCTGCCGCCAGCCGGGCGATGCGCGCGTCGACCGGCAGGCGGAGGAGTTCGGCTTCGGCTGTTTCCGCTTCGGAGTAGTAGGGGAAGTGCTCGACCAGTTCCGCGTCGGTGACCGACCGCCGGAGCAGGAGCCCCTCCTCGTCGTCGAGGTAGCACACCACCGAGGGGGCCAGCAGGCCGTCGTCGACCAGGGACCGCTTCGCCCGCGCCATGGCGTCGAGCATCGACTGCTCGTAGCGTCCGTGGGCATCCTGCCAGCGGGCCCGGGGCAGTCCTTCGACGGCTCCGACCAGTCGCCGGGCCCAGTCGCCCACGGGCGGGGTGGCGGCCCATTCATGGGCGACGTGCACCCAGTCGGGTGGGCTGAACCGGCAGTCGGGATCGGACACGGACTCCTCGGTGGCCAGTGCCAGGACCGGAAGGTAGATGACTCCGGCGGTTTCGGCGTAGAACTCCGACAGCGCGAGGGCGTACGGCGTCTGGCCGGCCGCTCCGGTCAGCAGATCCCGGGCGGCGCCGATGATCCGCTCGGTCACGGCGTCCTCGAAGCCACCCCAGTCGAAACCCGTCATGATCGACACCGTACCCGGCTCAGCCGCCCCGCCCCGTACCCGTCGAGGGCGGTTGCCGGTTTCAGGTGCTCGGCGGGGCCGTGCAGATCGCGGCCAGCGTCGAGGACGGCGTGCGGTCGGTGACCACGTCGCCCAGGGACAGGATCCCCACCGGGTGCCCCTCCTCCCCGCACACCGGCAACCGGCGCACGGCGTTCTCCCGCATCACCCGCACCGCGTAGTCCAGGGGATCCTCCGGCCTCAGCACCCGGGGATGCGGGCTGGCCAGGTCGCCGATCGGCGCGCCCGCCCCCGCGTGGGCCGCGATCCCGCGCACCACGAGGTCCCGGTCGGTCACGATGCCGCAGAGCTTGCCCCCGTCGGTGACGAGGACGTTGCCGATCTGGTGGTCGAGCATCTTCCGCGCCGCCTCCGCCACGGAGGCGGTCGGCGGCAGGCACACCGGGAACCGGGTCATCAGGCTCCGGACGAGTTCGGTCATGTGGGGCCGCCTCCTTTGTCCGTACCACCGGACTACCCGGACGGTCCCCGTTTCATGCGTATCCTCCGGTCGCCATCCAGGTCCGGAGCTGGTCGAGCGCCCCGCGCAGCAGCCGGGACACGTGCATCTGGGACAGGGCGACCCGGTCGGCGATCTCCGACTGGGTGAGGTCCTCGCCGAAGCGGAGCGCGAGGATCCGGCGTTCCCGCCCGGACAGCCGGGCCAGCAGCGGGCGCAGGCTCTCCCGGGTCTCCACCACCTCCAGCGCGTGGTCCTCGGCCCCGAGCAGGTCGCCCAGCTCCGCGCCGGAGTCGACCGGGGACTGCAACGACACCGCCGTGTACGCCGCCGCGCAGTCCTGCCCGGCGCGCACGTCGGCCTCGCTGAGCCCGAGGTACCCGGCCAGGTCGGTCACCGTGGGCGTGCGGCCCAGGCGCTGGCCGAGCAGCCCGACGGCCTGGTTGAGTTCGAGCCGGGTCTCCTGCAACCGGCGGGGCACCCGCACGCTCCAGGCCCGGTCCCGGAAGTGGCGTTTGAGCTCGCCGGCGATGCAGGGCACGGCGTACGCGGTGAAGCCGGGGCCGCGGGTGGGGTGGAACCCGTCGACGCAGCGCACGAGGGCGACTCGGGCGACCTGCACCAGATCCTCCAGGGCCTCGCCCCGGTGCGCGAACCGGCGGGCGAGCCGGTCGGCCATGGGCAGGGCGGCGGAGATGACGTCCGCGCGGAGGGTGGCCCGGCGCGGGTGGCCGGCGGGGAGGGCCGCGAGTTGGTCCAGCAGGTCGGTGATCCGGTCCTCGACGGGGCGGGTGGTCCGGTCACCGGACCGGGCGGTCCGGTCTCCAGTGGGGCGGGAAGCCCGGTCCCTGACCGTTCGGGTGGGAAGGGCGGTAGTCGACACGACGTCCACCTCCAGCGATACCTCCGCGGGGCGTGCGGCACCGCGGTCACAGAGTGGGAATACGGTGTCGGTGCCCGCTGCTGGAGCGCCGCTGGAGGGCCTTCGCGCCGGGGCCCGTGCTGGACTCCGGAGCGTGCGCGCCTACCGGTTCTCACACTACGCTTACGAGACGTCACGCGTGGTGTGCTCGGCTGGACAAAAGTTCGGACGGCTGATCGGATGGGGCCATGACGGAGGAAGTACCGGCGAGTACGGACCCGGTGGAAGCGCTTTCGGGCATGGTGGCCCGCCTCCGCAGCGAGCGGGACGGTCTGCGCCGTGCGATGCGCAACCGTGCCGTCATCGAACAGGCGAAGGGCGTCCTGGTCGAACGGATGGCCATCGACCCGCAGGCGGCGTTCGACCAGCTCGTGGAGCTGTCCACCCACAGCAACGTCAAGCTCGTGGAGCTGGCCGCCGCGTTGGTCGCCACCCGTGCGCCGGCCCCCGCCGCCCTCGACGACGGCTGCCTGCCCGGCCTGGAAGCCCTGGACCAGCTCGCCGCGCCCGAGGCGCCCCGGCCGGCCCGCGCGCCGGTGTCGGCCGACCTGGAGGCGCTGCGGGCCCAGCACCAGCTGCTGTCCGCCCGGATCGCCACCGCCCGGTCCTACGACGAGCTCGCCCAGACCCTGACGGACAGCTCCGCCGGCTGGCCCCCGCCCACGATCGTCACCGTGATGGAGAGCGAGGCCGACGGCGCGCTGCTGCTCGTCGGCGCCACCGGCCTGTCGGCCGAGTCCCGCAGCCAGTGGGAGCGGGTGCCGCCGATCCAGGACCTGCCGATGGTCGCGGCCGCCCAGACCCGTTCGCCGGTACTGGTGCCCGAGGCCGCGGAGGACTGGTGGCTGTCGCGGGCCGTCGTCGCCCTGCCGTTGCTGCACGAGGACCGGGTCGTCGGCGTGGTCACCCTCGGCTGGGACGCCCCGCTCGAGGCCGACGACGACATGTGCGCGTACCTCTACGCCCTGGCCGAGCCGTGCGCCCGCCGGTTCACCGAACTCGCGGCCCCGGGGCCCGGTTCCCCGCACGAGGGCGGGGCCGAGGGCCGGGCGGACACGAGTGTGCTGCCCCTGCTGGTCGAGGCGCTGCGCCGACCGGCCGTCGTTCTGGTGCCCGAGTACGAGGACGACCGGATCGTGGACTTCCACGCCGAGTGCGGCAGCCCGGCCGCCCGCGAACTGGCCGCCGTCGAGGGGCTCGACATGTCCGACAGCAGCGTCCTGACGGTCCTGCCGCAGCTCGGCAGCCAGGTGCTGCTGCCGGCGCTCGCCGAGGTCGTCCGCACCGGGGAGCCGCTGGAACTCGCCGACGTGTGGATCACCCCGGAGCGCGAGGGCGTGCGCGGCTCGTACCTGGTGGACCTGCACGCCGCCCGGTTGTGGGACCGGGTGCTGGTCACCTGGCGGACGCACTCCGAGTCGGACCTGCTGCACGAGCAGCTGCTGTTCTCCGAGGAGGTCGTCGACGCCGGCTCGTTCTGGTGGAACCTGCGCACCGGCGAGACCCGCTGGTCCCCGGGCCTGTACCGGCTCGCCGGCCGCCGGCCCGCCGACGGTCCGCTGTCCGTCGACGCTGTCGACCGGTTCGTGGACCCCGACGACCTGGCCGGTGTGCCCAAGGCCGTCGACGACACCCTGCGCGGCGGCCGGACGCTACGGACCGAGGTGCGCGGCGCGGGCACCCTCGCCGGCCGGCGGCTGCGGCTGACCGCCGAGCCGAAGACCGACCCCGACGGCACCCTGTGGGGCGTGCTCGGCACGGTGCAGGACATCACGGACACCCGGCCGACGGGTACCCGCGACCCGCAGTCCGGGATGGCCGCCGCCGCCCGCCGGCACCGGCTCCTCGACGAACTCCTCGCCCCGCCGCCCGCCCGGCACGACGGCGACGGGCTGACCGTGGCGGGCCGGTCCGGCGCCCTGGGCACCTGGTACGACATCGTCGCGGCCCCCGACGGCGGCACCGTGCTCCTCGTCGGCGAGGTGGCCGGGGACGGGGCGGTCGCGGCGGCCCAACGGCTCCGGCACGCGGCGGCGGCGTACGCGGTCGCCGGCCTCGCGCCCGGTGGCCTGCTCGCCGGTCTCAACGCCTACCTGCGCCAGCGCGAGCCGGGCAGGATGGCCACGATGGTCGCCGCCCGGGTCGCCGCCGGTGGCCGGTCGGTCCGCTGGGCGGTCGCCGGCCAGGTGATCCCGCTGCTCTACCCGGCGGCCGACGCGCCCCGGGTGCTCTCGGGCCCGCTCGGCCTGCCCCTCGGAGTGGCCGGGGGCGTCGGGTACGACGAGTCCGAGAGCGTCCTGGACCCCGGCGACCGGCTGCTGCTCTACCCCGAGGGCCTGGTCGCGGGCGGGCTGGCCGGGGGACTGGCGACCCTGCTCGCGGCGCGCGAACCGGACCTGGAGGCCCTGGCGGGCGGCCGGGACCTGTCCCTGCTCCTGGCCCGCGCCGCCGACTAGCCGCCCGGCCCGCCGGCTGCCGCTAGCCGCAGTAGATGCATCCGGCGACGCAGCAGACGGCGCACAGTTCCAGGCAGAGCGCGCACCCGAGGGCGCAACAGGCCACGCAGTCGACAGGCGAGAACTCGGGGGCCTCCGTCTCGAGGGTGGGGTCGAAGAAGTCCCCGTCCGCGGCGGCGTACTTCCGCACGAGTTCGAGCGCGCCTTCGAGCTTCCCGCGGTCCGCGTCGGTCGCGTCGGCGAGCGCGTTCCGGAACACCGGTTCCAGCTCGGCGGGATCGCGCAGCCCGCGCAGACTCTGGAGCACCGTTCTCATGTACGGGGACAGGGCGCGGGTGCCCGCGGTCGCCCGGCGGACCGCGACGAGGAGTTCCTCGGCCACCCCGGCGGGCGCGTCGCGCCGGACCGCCTCGTGGACGAACTCCTTCGAGAGGTCCACGAACAGGTCGGGGTTGGTGACCAGGGCGTCCGGCAGCGCGTCCTTCGCCAGGCGCGCGTCGCCGCGGAACCGCGCGAGGATGTCGTCCCTGACAGCAGGGTTGTCGCGGATCCAGGAACGTGCTGCTTCCATGGGAATCCTCCTTGTTGGAGAAATGGGTCCTGATTCCGAACGGTAGTACTCGAACTTCGGCCGTGCGGGCGATCCGGGAGATTGCGGGACCCCGCCGCCGGCACCCCGACCGCGACCGTGTCAGGGGCGGTGACAGGACGGGGTCAGCCCGGTGACAGGCCGGTCGGCGATCGTCGACGCATCGGGCAACCAGACCCACGAACACACCGGGAGATTCATCATGGGTACGAACAACGGCGGCTTCTCGGACAAGGGCCTGCGCAGGGTACGTGACGTGCTGGAACGGCACGTGGAGTCGGGCAGGATCCCCGGGCTCGTCGCGCTGGTGGGCCGGGGCGGGGAGACGCACGTCGAGGCGATCGGCACGATGCGCCACGACGGTGGCCCGCCGATGCGCCGGGACACGATCTTCCGGATGGCGTCCACGTCCAAGCCGGTCGCGATGGCGGCGGCGATGGTGCTGCTCGACGAGTGCCGGCTGCGCCTGGACGACCTGGTCGACCCGTGGCTGCCCGAACTGGCCGACCGGCAGGTGCTCCGGAGCTACGACGGCCCCCTCGAGGACACCGTGCCGGCCCGGCGGCCGATCACCGTGCGGGACCTGCTGACCTCCACGTTCGGACTGGGCATGGATCTGACGTCCATCGGTACCCCGATCATGAACAGGATCTTCGAACTGAACCTGATCGGCCACGCCGCGCCGCAGCCCGAGCCGGAGGAGTGGATGCGCCGCCTGGGCACGCTTCCGCTGATGCACCAGCCCGGCGAGCACTGGCAGTACCAGATCAGCCACGACGTCGTCGGCGTGCTCGTCGCCCGGGTCACCGGCCAGTCGTACGAGACGTTCCTGCGGGAGCGGATCCTCGACCCGCTGGGCATGACCGACACGGGTTTCCACGTCCCCGCCGACAAGATCGACCGGTTGCCGCCCAGCTACGCGCCCGACCCGCGGACCGGGGAGTTCACCGTGTGGGACCCGGCCGACGGCGGACGCTTCAGCCAGCCCCCGGCCTTCCAGGGCGGCGGCGGTGGGCTGGTCTCCACCGTCGACGACTACCACGCCTACTTCCGGATGCTCCTCAACCACGGGACACACGACGGCGAGCGGATCCTGTCCCGGGCGGCCGTCGAGCTGATGACCACCAACTGCCTCACGCCCGAGGAGCAGACCGTCCGGAGCAACCTGGCCAGGAACGCCGTGCACATCTCGTTCGGCCAGGGGCAGCAGGGCGGCTGGGGCTTCGGGATGGCGGTCCGCACCTACCGCGGCGACTACGCGCCCGTCGGCCAGTTCGGCTGGGACGGCGGAACCGGCACCACCGCCTACGCCGACCGGGACAACCAGCTCACCGGTGTCCTGCTCACCCAGGTCGGCCTGTCGGTCCCGGACCCGGCGCGGCTCATCCACGACTTCTGGACCACGGTCTACCAGGCCCTCGAGGACTGACCTCCGGCCGGCACGGCTGGTCGCCCGTCGGGAGGTCGCCGCGACACGGCCGGCGGATGTCCTCGCCGGCCGTGTCGGATCCGGGGAAGTTGTAGTGCCCCGCTCCACGTCCGCGCCCGCCGAGGAGAGCCGCGGCCGTGTCGCCACCGGCCCGGGCGGCGCGGCCGGGCGTCGGATGCGTCCGGAGCCCCGTCGACAAACCGTTCGCCCGCCGGCCGGTACGCCGCTACCGTCCCCCGCATGAAAGAGAACCCCGGACCCACGGCCCCGACCACCACGGAGGAACACGGCCGGTACGTGAACGTCATCGACGTCGAAGCCACGTGTTGGCCGGGCCAGCCGCCCCCCGGCCAGGTGAACGAGATCATCGAGATCGGCCTGTGCGTCGTCGACCTCGCCACCCGCGACCGGATCTCCTCCCGCGGCATCCTCGTCCGGCCCGCCCGCTCCACCGTCAGCGCGTTCTGCACCGAACTCACCAGCCTCACCCAGGCCGAGGTCGACACCGGGGTGGACTTCGCGACCGCGTGTGCGAACCTCCGCGCCGAGGAGCGCGCCGACAGCCGGACCTGGCTGAGCTGGGGCGACTACGACCGCAGGCAGTTCGAGCGCCAGTGCGGCCCCGGCGGGGTGCGGTACCCGTTCGGGGCGCGGCACATCAACCTGAAGGCCGTGTTCACCGAAGCGCACGGCCTGCGCCGCCGGCCCGGCATGGCGGCGGCGCTGGAGATCGCCGGCCTGCGGCTGGAGGGACGGCACCACCGGGGTGTCGACGACGCCCGCAACATCGCCGCGCTGCTCCTGCACCTGCTCGCCGCCGGCCACGACCCGTTCGTCGCCCCCGCCCGATAGGCGCGCCGCTCCCGGTCGGCCGGGTCGGCGCGAACGCATATCGACCGACGTATTGCTTTAACGGTGAGGAGACTTTACGGTTTCCTCCACCGAGTCGTCCTGAGGTCGGGAGTGTCCACTGTGCGCGTTCCGGCCCTAGTTCTCGCCGCCGTCGTCCTCGCCGGCCTCACCCCGGTGCCGCCCGCGCTGGCCGCGGACCGGGCCCCGGCGGCCGACCCCGTCGCGGACCGGTACCAGGTCGCCCTGCTCACGGGCGACGCCGTGGACGTGACCGTGCTGCGCGACGGCCGCACGGCGACCATGGTCCGCCCCGGGCCCGGCCGGGAGCACGTCGGGTTCGTGACGAGGGCCCCGCGCGGCGGCCCGGTGACCGTCACGCCCGCCGACGCCGAGCAGCCGGTCTCCGCCGGGCTCCTGGACCGGCGGCTGTTCGAGGTGGCGGCGCTGCGGGAGGCCGGGGCTGCCACCGCCGTACCGCTGATCGTGACCGGGATGCCGGGCCTGGCCGGGGCCGACCGGAGCCTGGCCGGCGGGGCCGCGCAGACCTTCCGGGCCGCGCCGGCGGGACTGTGGCCGCAGGTGCTCGCCGGCGGGCCGGGGCGGGTCTGGCTCGACGGCCGGTCCCGGGTCGCCGACGCGGCCAGCAACACCCAGATCGGGGTACCCGTCGCCCGCGCCCGCGGCCTCACCGGCGCCGGCGTGCGGGTGGCCGTGCTCGACACCGGATACGACGCGGGCCATCCGGACCTGGCGGGCAGGGTGACCGCGGCGCGCGACTTCACCGCGGACCCGGCCGGCCCCGTCGACGGGCACGGGCACGGCACCCACGTGGCGGGGATCGTCGCCGGTACCCATCAAGGGTTTCCCGGGGTGGCTCCGGGGGTGGATCTGCTGGTGGGCAAGGTGTGCGACAACGCCGGGTCGTGTCAGGACTCGGCGGTCATCGCGGGCATGGAATGGGCGGCGGCCCAGGGCGCGCGGGTGGTGAACCTGAGCCTGACCGGCCAGCCGACCGACGGCTCCGACCCGCTGTCGCAGGCGGTGAACAGGCTGTCGGGCGGCTCCGGGCCGCTGTTCGTCGCGGCGGCCGGCAACACGGGCGGCAGGTCGACGGTCGGCACGCCGGCCGTCGCGGACCGGGCCCTCGCCGTCGGCTCCGTCGGCCCCACGGACCAGCTCAGCTACTTCTCCAACCGGGGGCCGCGGCTGGCCGACGCGGCCGTCAAGCCGGACCTGACCGCGCCGGGCGAGGGCATCGTCGCGGCCCGGGCCGCCGGCACGTCGATGGGCTCACCGGTCAGCGCGCTGCGCACGGCGGCCTCGGGCACCTCGATGGCCGCCCCGCACGTCACCGGCTCCGCCGCGCTGCTCGCCCAGGCGCACCCCGGCTGGACCGCCGAGCAGCTCAAGGCGGCGCTGACCAGCTCGGCCGTCCCCAACGGCCTGGACGTCTACGGCCAGGGCGCCGGCCGGCTGGACGTGGGCCGCGCCGTCACCGCCACCGTGTCGGCCACCTCCGGCGCGGTGAGCTTCGGGTCCTTCGCTCAGCCCTATCCGACCGGCCAGCGCGCCGTCACCCTCACCTACCGCAACGACGGCCCGACGCCCGCGCCCCTGACCCTGAGCCTCGTCGGCAGCGGAGTCCCGGGCCTGTGGCGGCTCAGCGAGGGCGCGGTGTTCGTGCCCGCCCACGGCCAGGCCAGCGTGCGACTCCTGCTCGAACCCGGGCTGCTCGGCCCGGCCGGGGACTACACCGCCCGGGTCACCGCGAACCTCGACGGCCAGCCGGTGGCGCGGACGGCGGCGGCCCTGACCGCGACCGCGCCGCAGCACCAGCTCACCGTGCGGCTCGTCGACCGCGACGGCCGGCCGGCGGCCGGAAACCTCGGGCAGGTCGTCAGCCTGTACGAGGACGAGACCGGTGCGACCCCGGCGATCACCCTCCGCGACGGGGTGGGCACGGCGACCCTGCCGGCGGGCCGGTACAGCGTGACCGCGTGGATCCGCACCCCGAAGGCCGGCGAGCCCGGCCGGGCCGGCTCCGGCACCGTCGTGCACCAGCTCCCGGTCCCGCTCGACGGGCCGCGCGAGGTGGTCCTCGACGCCAGGACCGGCAACCTCGCCGCCGTCGGCACCGACCGGCCCGGCACCACGCAGCGCTACGCCAGCGTGGACCTGATGCTCACCTCGAGAGCCGGCTCCCCGCTGACCATGAGCCTCGGCCTCAACGGCGCGGAACCCGTGTACGCCGCCCCGGTCGGCGCCGCCCGGCCCGGCAGCCTCACCGCCGGCCTCAACGCGATCCTCACCGGACCCGGCGTCGCCTACCACGTGGCCACCCCCTACGGCGACGGCGTGCCCGCCGACCCCCGGGTCCGGGTCCGCGACGCCGACCTCGGCCGGGTGGACAGCCGGTACCGGGCCCAGGGCGCACCGGCCCTCGGCTCGCGCGGGGCGAACCCGTTCTACCTGCCCGGACAACAGGGGGCCAGCGGCGGGTACGCGACCCTGCCGCTGCCCGGCCGGCGCACCGAGTACTACACCACCGCCGTCACCTGGTACCGCACCCTCTACCAGCGCGCGGCCGACGTGCCGGAACTGCGCGACCTGGACGGGGAGGTGTCGGCCGTACCGGTCCGGTACGCCCCCGGCGACGCCGGACCGGAGGAGTGGAACCGGGCCGCGTTCGGGCCGGAACTGCTGACCTCCGCCCTCAACAACGGCGTGCACCGGTACGGCGACACCCTGCAGGTGATGACGAACATGGTCGCCCCGGCCGAGGCCGGACACAGCGCGAACAGCTACAACCAGTTCGGCTACCTGTCCGGCACCACCACGCTCACCGACGGCGGCGCCGTCCTCGGCACCAGCCCCCTGGCCGGGTTCGGGCAGTTCAACCTGCCGGCGGAGCGGCGCAGGTACACCCTGGACATCAGCACCCGGCGGGACAACGCCTGGTCGCGGCTGAGCACCCGGGTCGACAGCCGATGGAGCTTCACCAGCCAGCGGGGCGAGCACCCCGCCCTCATGACGATCCGCCCCACCGGCGACCTCGACGACCTCAACACCGCATCCGGGTACTCCTGGTTCACCCTCGACCTGACCGTCCAGCACGCCCCGACCGGGCCGGCGGCCACCGTACGCGAGGTCCGCGCGGAGATGTCCACCGACGACGGGGCGACCTGGCGGCAGGTCTGGGTACTCGGCGGCACCGGCTCGGCCTGGCAGGCCGTGCTGTTCCACCCGAACGCGAACACCGGGACCGGGTACGTGTCGCTGCGGCTGGGGGCGACGGACGCCAACGGGGACAGCGTCCAGACCACGACTATCCGGGCGTATCGGCTGGGGTGACCATCCGCCGGGCCCGGGACCTGGGTCTCCGCCCGGCCGTGGTCCTGGGCCTCCGATCTGTCCGACTGGTGTGACCGGCCCGAGCGGCTCTCCCGGGGCGCGTGTGTCGGGTAGCCGAACCTGGGTCTCCCCGCGCGCCCTACGTCTCCACAATGGAACGACGGGGCCACGGCACTCGGGAGGGTCGCGACATGAGTTCGACGACGAGATTCAACACGACCCTCACCGGCATGGCCATCGCCACCGTCGGCTACTTCCTGCCGGGCCTGTACGCCGTGCGGTTCAGCCCGCCGCCCCAGTCGCCGTACGAGACCGTCGTGCTGAGCGACCTCGAAGGGTTCCAGACCTTCGGCACCGCCCGCGAGGTCGGGTTCGGCGGTCTGGGCGCCCCGGTCAGCTTCCGGCTGTCGGTGATCGCGTTCCTCGTCGCCGGTGTCCTGAGCCTCGTCGCGGTCAACCGGACGGACAAGGGCACCGAGGCGGCCACCCGCTGGGCCCGGTACCTGCGGTTCGCCGCACTGGGCGGCCTGTGCGTCGTCGCGGCCCAGTTCCTCTGGATCTTCCAGCACGACGTGCCCGAGAGCACCCGGGCCCAGTTCGTCGCGGACCTGGGCGGCGGCCCCGGCCCGCTCGAAGCGGCCCGCCACCTGTCCCCGCAGCTCAACTTCGGCGCCTACATCCTGCTGTTCGGCCTCCTGGTGATCCTCGCCGGCATTTTCCCCCGGATCGGCTTCGTCCTGGTCGGGATCGGATTCCTCGCCGGCGTCACCGCCCTGAGCCTCGCCCTCCCCGTGGACGGCGACCCGTGGCGGATCGTCAAGGTGATCGGCTCCATCCTGGGCACGCTCCTGGCCGTCAGCATCGTGGGCTACGTCGTGACGTACAAGATGAACCTGCTCTTCAGGGTGCTCGGCGCCCTGGCCACCCTCCTGATCACGCTGTACGGGCTGCTCACCATCGCGCAGGGCAGCGGCACCGAGTTCGGCCGGCGCTTCGCCGGGCCGGACGGCGTCATGTCCATCACGATGGACGGCCACGACGCTCCGTCGTGGGTCTACCTGACGATCGGTGTCATCGTGACAGCCTTCGGCCTCCTGCTGCTGGCCACGGCGGTGCGCTCGGTGATCCGCAACTGGTCGGAGACCGACCCGCCGGACGACGACTACACCGTCGAGCAGGCCGGCTACGACCAGTGGAAGCGGGACCACCCGGGCTGAGCGGGCCCGGCCGGGCGTCGACCTCGGCCTGCCACCGGTCACGCGTGGCTGCCGACCGTCACCTCGCCGACGGTCAACTCCGGCGTGCCGCCCGCGATCACGCCGATCCGCTCCACCTGGTCGTCGAGCTCGCGGAGCTGGCGCGCGGACAGGGCGCTGAAGGGTTCGACGGTGACGGCGAGCCTGCGGCCGGCCCGGCGCAGATGCCAGATCCCGGCCACCACGCCGTCCACGAGGAGGGTCGCCTTCGTGCCGGCCTGGCCACCGTCGAGCGCGCGTTCGGCCGCCCTGCCGGGGAATACCCGCTGACGCGGATGGCAACCGATGACGTAGGCGTCGAAGTACGGCAACAGGCGCACGCCGCTCGGCGGTCCGTCGGGCACCGCGGTGTCCCCGGCGCCCACCCACGCGGGTGAGCCGTCCACAGTGACCTGTTCCAGCTCGTCGGCGAGCCGGTCGAACAGGTCGGCCGCCCAGGTCCTCGGCACCGCCAGCCACTGCGCGAACTGCTGCGACGTGGCCGGCCCGTACCCGTGCAGGAAGCGGCGGACCACCTCGGCGAGTGCCGTGTCCGGGTCGGCCGGTCGGAAGCCGGGGAGCCAGCGCTGCGGGGAGGTGTAGGTCGTCCTGCGGCCCCGGTTCGGGCCGAAGCACAGGGCACCCTGGTGCGCGGCGGTCGCGATGGCCTGCCGCCAGCGGGGCCACATGCCCTGGAACGCGGGCATGACCAGGTCGCCGGCCCACGACCCGGTGCGGGCGACGACCGCGTCCCCCAGCTCGTCGGCGGTCAGCTCGTCGTGGGCCAGCGCCGCGCCGATCGCCGCTACCACCTCGGAGGTCTGGGCCCCGGTCAGGCGCACGTCAGCGGGGAACCGGGCCGCCTGCGAGGGCATGGCGCCGAGCGCGGCGGTCCAGATCGGCAGGTCGGCGGTCGGCAGCAGGTGCACGGTGCCGCGCGGCCCGTACGTCTTCACGAGCGACCGTCCGGTCCACAGCGCCTCGCGGACCGCCGCCGCCGTCATCCCCTCGACCCGTACGCCCACCGACAGCTCCGCAGCCGACATCACCTGCGCGTGCGCGCCGCACAGGACGCCGACGAGTTCGGCCAGCCGCGCGGCCGGGACCGGCCCGCCCAACCCGTGTCGGGACAGTCGCCGGGCACACACCTCGGACCACGTCATCTCCATGCAGCCCATGGTGCACGTCATTGAGGTCGGAAGCTGGCCGCAATCGACCGCCGGGCCTACAGGCCCCGTTCGCGGAACGAGCGTCGCCGCCGGAAGCACCAGACGGATCGCGGGAGGCGCCGGGCCGGGCAGGTGGAGAACGAGATCCGCCCGGCCGGCGGCGAGGCCACCTACGTCAGGGCGGACGTGCGGTCGGAGGACGACGTCGTTCGACCCGGTCCGCTGGTCTGAGAAATGTCGGACCCCTGGGGCAGGATCTCCGGTATGGGACTTCAGCTTGTTGTCGACTGCGGTGACCCGGGTCGGCTGGTCGACTTCTGGGCGGCCGCGCTGGGCTATCGGGTGCAGGATCCGCCGGAGGGGCACGCCACCTGGCGGGACTTCTACCTGAGCGTGGGCGTGCCCGCGGCGGAGCTCGGTGAGGGTGAGTGCGCCGACCGGATCGTCGATCCGGCCGGCGCCGGGCCGGCTGTCTGGTTCCAGATCGTGCCGGAGCGCAAGACGCTCAAGAACCGGCTGCACCTCGACGTGTTGGTGGGTGGTGGCCGGTCGGTCCCGGTGGAGGTGCGCCGCCAACGGGTCGACGACGAGGTGGAGCGGCTGACGGGGCTCGGCGCCACTGTGCTGTCGAGGCACGACGGCGACTCCGCCGGCCACTACGGCGTGACGATGGCGGATCCGGAGGGCAACGAGTTCTGCGTCGCGTGACGCGAAGCCGGCAGCCTCGGTGAGCGACCAGGTCGACTCGTGGTCGACGCCCGACGCGGGCCGGTGCCGGGTGACGCGGGGGCCGCCGCATCATCGGACGTCCGGCCCGCGGGCCCTACTGGGTGGGGATCGTCATCACGGGCAGGCGGGCTGGTGCGTTGCGCGGGTCGGCGACCGTGAGCCCGTTCCACAGCGTGACCGCCGCGGTGAAGTGGGCGCTGACGCCGGCGTTGCTGACCTCCGCCAGCGGTACCAGTGTCACGTCGGTCTTGTTGGCGCTGCGGCTCCAGCCCCAGCGGACCGATCCGACGTAGCGGCTCTGCCGGGCGCCGGGCTGCCCGTACTCGAACAGCACCGCTGTCTCGAAGTCCATGCCGAGGAGGTCGAAGGCGACCGGCGTGCTCGGGTTGTCGCGCAGCGTGGCCCGGGCTGTGACCCCGACCGCGTACGGGGACGGCAGGACCAACGCGTTCCCGCCCGTGCCTTCGGTCCTGGTGGTGAACAGCGGGACGTGCTCGGAGATCCGCTGCTGTGCGTATCGCGGATCGAGGCTGGTGACCGCCGCGGCCTTCGCCCGGCCCGCGTGGCTCACCTTGAACGCGTCGAGGGACTGCTGGGCCTGGCACGCCGCCAGCTCCGCGGCCAGCGCGCCGGTGGGGTCGCCGGCCTGGATCAGCGCCGGCAGTGCGGCGATGCGGGACCGCAGGGTCTCCGCGCGGGCCTCGGAGATCGCGCGGTAGCTCGCGTCCCCCTGGGCCTGCCACTCCATGTCCAGGGCCCACCCGGCCGAAGGGCCGGCCGTCACGGAGCGGTCCCGGAAACCGACGTTGCCCTGCGCGCCGACGCCGATACCGGCCACCGTGTCCCGGACGATCTGGATGAGGTGGAAGTGCCAGGGGGTGCCGTTCGGGTCGATCGCCTTGCACCGCACCACGTTCGGCTTGAAGACGAGGACCATCTTCGCGCCGGGGGCCTGGCCGGTGTCGGGAAGGTAGGGGTCGGTGGTGATCGTGCCGCCGAGGATCTCAACCATGGTGGGCGCCTTCCGGTTGGGGATGCCTCGCAGCGTATCGAGGGAGACCGCCGCGTTTCCCGGTTCGCGTGGTCGCGATTCGGACAGCGCGGCCGGCGACGCGCGGCCGCCGCGCCGGAGCCCCGCCGCCGCGCCGCCGCCGCAGCCCCGCGGCCGGCGGGCGGGCCGGGCCGCTATCGCAGCACGGCGACGAGTTCGGCGATCGCCACGACGAGGCCGGTCAACGCCGTGACGATGCGGGTGAGCTGGCAGAGGGTGAGCCCGCGACGACGTCCCCGAGGTGGATCGGGACGGCGGGCAGGGTGGACCGGCACGCTCATGGCGAGGTCCCTTCTGTGGCGCGGGATGGTGGTGGCCGGGTTCGGCGCCCGGCGCGAGCCGTGCGCTGTGCGGTGGACCTCCGGTGCTCCCGGGAGTGCCGCCGGTACGCGGGCGAACGGGGGAACGGGTGGGCGCGGCCGTGGATCGCAGGTGCGTCGGGGTCATGCCTGGGGCCACGGGAACTGGACGGTCGAATCCGTCCGGAACACCGCCCGCAGGTGGCGGAGGGCCCTTCGCTCGTCGAACGGGAAGTGGTGTGTCCGGTGCAGCTCGCCGACCGCGCGTTCGGCGAGGCTCGCCCACAGGCCGAGGAACGCCGGCGGTATGCCGGGGTCGGGGACTGTTCGCTCGTCGGGGAGCGGCGCTGTCAGGGTCAGGACCTTGTCGCCCATCTGGCGGAGGATCTCGTCGACCCGTGACCGGGCGGTCCGCATGATCCCGATGTCCTCGCCCCTGGACCGACTCGTGTGTTCGAGCTGCTGTCTCATGTCGGCGGACCATTCGATGAGCTCGTCGGACGGTCGGAGGTTGATGACGAAGGATGTCCGCCTGCTCCTGGCCGCTGAGGCGATCAGCGTCGCGGTCGACGCCGCGTCGTCGTCCCCGGCGTCGGCGGCCCACACCCGCTCCCGTCCGATGTCACTGGCGGTGATGTAGGTGCGCACGACCTCGAGCCGGTCCCGCCTGCGGTGCGGCTCCTCCCACCGGTGGGTCAGGTGCGTGAAGATGCGCGATGCCACGAAGGAGACGTGGCTGTAGTCGTAGTGGAAGGCCCGCCCGAGCAGTGACGCGACGTCCGCCGACCCGCACCAGTGGCCGCCGAGAACGGCGATGGATCTCGGCAGTCCCGGCAGCGGCGCTTCCGCGGACTGGCGGTTGGCGAAGAATCGTGGAACGTAGACGGACAGTGGGCGGCGTTCGGGATCGCTGTCGCATCGGGCGCTCTGCACGCTGGCGCCGAACCACGCCAGTTCGCGTTCGAGAATCGTCTCCAGGTGTCGCTTCGTGGCCGGGGAGTTCGGCGCCCCGGTGACGGGCTCGAGGCTCACCACATCGGCGTAGTGGAGACGACGGTCAGGCTCGTCCCCCTCCCAGCGCGGCCGGACGGTGACGGTGAAGGAGCCGTCCGCGAGGACCTTGTCGGTGATCCACGCCGTGGCCGACGGCGGCTCCAGCGGCAGGGCCCGCGCGGCCCTGGCGACCTCGATCTCCTGCCGCTCCAGGTGGTCGAGGTGGACGAGGAGGCTGGTGAGACCTTCGAGGTGACCCGAGATCGTCAGCAACCGGAGTCGGGGAATGTGCAACGCGTCGCCGATGCGGACGAGTTCGTCGATGGTCGGCTCCTGGTGGCCGCCGAGGATCTGCTGGACCTTCGCCTTGCTGTAGCCAGCGCGCCTGGCCAGTTCCTCGCGGGTCATCGAACTGGCGACTCGACGCAGCTCCTGACACCAGGGAGTGTCGATGCGTGCCGCTCTTGAGGCATTTGTGGACATGAATCAACCGTAAGGCGCGACGGTGGCATCTCCACAGACACATACCAGCATCGTGGTACGGCGTTCCCGCGCGACGGCACCGCCAGCGCGCACCGTGCCGGGACCACGGCACCGGGTACGCGGCCGAACGGCCCGACGGTGTGGAAGCGTCGAGAACGAGGCTGCCGGGGCGCGGGCGGCTCGTCGGGGGCGGCGGGCGTGAAAGGCCAAACCCTGTTCCGGGTACTCGTGGAGTCACGCACCGTCCGCCGCGCGCCGGTGGCGGGAGCGACGGAGCCCGGGGTCGAACACCGTGGCGCTGACGGCGACCCCGAGCAGCGCGATCGCCATGTCCTTCTGCGCGTCCCACATGTCGCCCTGCTGCCCGTTGTACGCCTCGGCCAGCTCCGGCGGCGCGAGCAGCGACACGCCCCATTCGAGGAGTTCGTACAGCGCCCCGGTGGCGGTCACGAGGGTGATCGCGCCGAGCGCGGCCCAGACGGCGGGCCAGCGCAGCGCCTCCCGGAGGTACCGGCACAGCACCGGTCCGAGGCACAGACCGTAGGCGAGGTGCACGAGACGGTCGAAGTGGTTGCGCTGCCAGCCCAGGGCGTCGGACAGCCGGAAGCCGAGGAGCGCGTCGGTCCAGTTGTCGTAGGGCACGGAGGAGTAGAGCCAGCGGGCGGCGACCGTGTGCAGGGCGAGGAACGCGAGGACCAGCAGGAACGACGACCGGAGCAGGGGCCGGCGGCGCTGTACCCAGAACAGCAGCCCGAGGCCGAGCACCGTGAGCGAGTGGTGCAGAGCCTGCTCGACCGGCCACGGGGGCCGCCACCAGGTGGCCGCGAACAGGAGGGCGAACGCGATCAGTGCACCTCGACGCATGCCGTCCAGTGTGTCGCGCCGCCGCCAGGGGGCGGGTGCCCCGCGACGCGTTCGAGACCGGAAAGCCCCTCGTCCGTGACGGGGCACCCCGGCGACGTCCGTGCCACTACTATCCGACCGGTGCGGATCTTGTTCACCTTCATCGGCGGCAGCGGCCACTTCCACCCGCTGGTCCCGATCGCCCGTGCCGCCGAGGCGGCCGGACACACCGTGGCCGTGGCCGGCAGCGGAGTCATGTTCGCCACGATCGAGGCGGCCGGGTTCACCGCGTTCGCCACCAGCCCGGTCCGGCCCAGGAGCACGCCGGACCACGGACCGCTGGAGCCCAGCGACCCGGCGGAGGAGGAGCGGAACCTGCGGGAGGGCTTCGCCGGCACCGGTGCCCGGCGGCACGCCGCGGTGCTGCCCGGCATCGTCGAGCAGTGGCGTCCCGACCTGGTGGTCCGCGACGAGGTCGACTTCGGCGCCGCGATCGTCGCCGAGCTGCACGACCTGCCCTGTGCGACCGTGCTGGTCCTGGCGGCGGGGACGTTCCTGCGCCCGGAGACCGTCGCCGAGCCGCTGCACGCGTTGCGGGCCGAGCTCGGCCTGCCGTTCGATCCGGAACTGGCCATGCTGGAGCGGGGGCTGGTGCTGTCGCCGTTCGCGCCGAGCTTTCGCAGTCCGGCCGCGCCGCTGCCGTCGACGACGTTCTCCTACCGGACCACCGGCGGTGTCCCGACCCGCGCGACCGCCGCGCGGCCGACCGTCTACTTCACCCTCGGCACGATCTACACCAACCCGGACCTGCACACCCGGGTCCTCGCCGGGCTGCGGGACCTGCCCGCCGACATCGTCGTGACCGTCGGCGAGCACATCGATCCCGCGGGGTTCGGTCCGCAGCCCGCCCACGTGCGGATCGAACGGTTCATCCCGCAGGACGAACTCCTGCCGCGCTGCGACCTCGTCGTCTCGCACGGCGGTTCGGGCAGCGTGACCGGCACCCTGGCCCACGGCCTGCCGGCGGTCCTGCTGCCGATGGGCGCCGACCAGCCGCACAACGCGGCGCGCTGCGTCGAACTCGGCGTCGGGCGGGCGATCGACCCGGTCACCGCGACCCCGGACGACGTGCGCGACACGGTCTCGGCGGTGCTCGCCGATCCCGCCCACCGCCTGGCCGCGGCCCGGATCCAGGCGGAGATCGGCACCCTGCCGGGGGTCGCGGCCACCGTCGCCGCGCTCGAGCGCCTGCGCGGCTGACGGGGCACGTGCGGGCCGCTCGGCGGGGGCCGTGCCGCCGACGATCGACGTGACGGTGATCGACGACAGCCCCGGAGATCAGCCCTCGAACGCCGGGAACAGCCCCAGCCCGGGCGCGTCCCACTCCTTCGTCAGCTCCAGCAACATCCCGGTGGTCGCGGCCACCGCCGGCAGCTCCCCGGCAGCTGTGAGCTCGTCGGCCAGCAGCCGCCACCGGTGGGTCAGGAGCTGCCGGGCCGTCGGGGACCGGCGCACCTTGTGCATCGGCCGGTCGGCGTCGAGTGTGGAGGGCAGCAGCCAGTCGGTCACGGTCAGGGTCCAGGCGGCCACCGCCCGACGCACCCCTGGCCCCCACACGCTGTCGTCGGCCAGCTCGGGGTGGCCCGGCACGAGCGCGGCACGGTAGGTGTTCTCGGCGCGGCGGGCCAGGTCAGGGGGCAGTCGGAACACGCACCAGCAGCTGGAGAACGGCATCCGGGCGTAGGCGGCGGTCAGGAACGCCGACGTGTACCCGGCCCCCTCGAAGTCCAGTAGCCGCAGCCCGTCCGGGGTGAGCAGGTTGTTGTCGGCGCACGTGTCCCCGGGTGTGAACGCCGGGTACGCGTCGTCGGTCAGTGCCTCGAGGTCGGCCAGGTCGGCGTCGAGTCCCGGCGGCGGGGTGACACCGGCGGCGGCGAGGGTGTGGGGGAGCCTCCGGATGCTGGTCAGCAGCCAGGGGTCGCTCTCCGCGCCGGGCTCGTCCCTGTCGTACCGGGTCCGCAGCTCCGCCAGTTCCGCCCGCCGGCCGTGGGCGCGCGCCCCGAGGTCGCCGAGTCCGGCGGCCCAGGCGAGTACCCCGTCGCGCGCGGCTCCCGCGTCGTCGCCGAGGAGCACGTCGGCGAGGGTGGGCCACGGGCCGAGATCGGCGAGCACGACGAGCGGGAAGTCCCGGTCCACGGCCAACAGCTCCGGCCCGGCCAACCCGAACGCCAGCCCGGTGGCCTCCGCCGTGAAACCGCCGATCGCGTGTGGGGTGTCGCCGTACGCCTTCACGACCACGGTCGCCCCGTCCGGGGTCCGGCACCGCAGGACGGTCGAACGGCTGCCACCACCCAGGTCGACGGGATCGGAGAGCGGTCGGCCGAGGGCCCGGGAGGCGGCGGCGAGAATGGTGTCCACCGCAGGATCCCAGCCCCTCGGCGGGCCGGGCGCAACCCGGTTTCCATGGCCATGAGGCCCGGGGCGGACGACGCGCGGTCCGGGCGGAATCGGTTGGCCGGGCCGGCCGGGCGATGCGATGATCGACGGCGGGTCGCTAGCTCAATGGCAGAGCATTCGACTGAGTAGCGCGTCCGCTCTCCGCCTGTGCGGTCATGGAGGCGCTTCCTTCTCCTTGTTGGATCGAAGGGTTCGGGGTTCGAATCCCCGGCGGCCCACCACACGACAACCGCCGGACGGGGGGACCACGTGCTCGAGAAGCTGATCATTCAGAGGACCCTGCGGGTACCGGCCGGCACGGGCCCGACGGGCGACGGCACCCCGGTGGCCCGGCAGCTGGACGCGGCGCTGCTGGACGTCGGGTTCTCGGCGTCGCGGGCGCTGCTGGAGCACATCGGCGGCCTGGCCCCCGGACCGGCGCTGGACCTGGCCGCCACGGTCGTCGCGGCGGTGCGCGAGCTGGTCGGCGACCACGTCCAGCACAACGCCTACTTCATCGGCTTCCCGCACGCCGTACCGGACACCCTCGAGTTCTGGACGGACCGGCTGCGCGCGGCCGTGCTCGCCGGTTCGGGCACGGCGACCGACGCGCGGCTGCGCGACCTCCTCGCCTCGGGCGGGGTGAACCTGCTCGACCTGCCCGGCTACGGGACCTACCAGCACACCTACGCCGACCTGCTGGCCGCGCACGACGACCTGATCACCGGCGCCGGCGACCGGTTGACGCTGCTGCGGCTCGGCGACCCGACCGACGTGGAGGCCGAGCGCCTCTACCTGGCCCTGGCCGGGAGCACCACGCCACTCGGCGAGGCGGACCTGGCCATCCTCGGCGAGCTCGCGGTCGCCCGCCTCGACGGCGCGCAGCCGACCGGGATCCCGGTCCGGGAGAACCGCGCGGTACTCAACGGGATCCGGCTCGTCCTCGGCCGCCCGCTGATCGGCGTGGACACCACGACCGACGTGCTGCGCCTGGCCTGCCAGGTCTCCGACGGGGACGCCGCGCTCCTCACGCCCACCCGGATGCGCGCCTTCCGCCGCCCGGAACGGCGGGTGCTGCTGGCCGCCCTCGACGAGGTGGTCCGGGCCGACCCGCGCAAGCTCGGTGACGTCGCGCGCCACGCCGAGCGGTGGAAGCGGCTCGGCGAACGGCTGCACCCGCACGAGTACCCCCAGTGGCCGCACGCCCGGCAGGTGTTCGCCGTCGCACGGGGCGAGCGGCGGGCGCCGGGTCTCGCCGGCCGCGCGGAGTCGGCGATCCGCGCCGCGGACATCGGCACGGCCGCGACCGTGCTGTCGGCCGCGCCGGGCCTGCTCCTGCGGTCCGCGGACCGGCTGCTGCGGCTGGCGTCGGCCGCAGAGCGCGCCACCGTCACCGGCGCCGTCACCGGTGCCCTCGGCTCGGCGTCGGGGCGGGTGCTGCTCTCGCTGCGCGAGCATGTCGACAACCGGCTGACGCCCGCGTCCGCCCGGATGTACGCCAGCCGCTCGCGCTCCGCGTGGGTCGGCCCCGACGAGCGGCCCGCGCTGCCGGCGGAGCTGATCGCCGAGCTGTCCGCCCTGCTCGACGACCGGATCGGCGCCCGGCTGCCGGAGCTGGACCGGCCGCTGCTGGTGGACCCGGCGGTGCTCGACGTCGCGCTGCCGCTGTCCGGCAGGGCGGCCGAGGGCGGCTTCGCCGTGCTGCCGAGGGGTTCGCGGGCGTCGGTCTCCGGCGAGGTGCTGCGCTTCTTCACGTACTGGCGACAGTCCGGCCGCCGCACCGACTACGACCTGTCGGTGCTGCTGCTCGACGACGAGTTCCGCGGCGCCGGCCAGGTGTCCTGGACGAACCTGCGCCACCAGGGCCTGGTGCACTCCGGCGACGTCACCGACGCGAGGAACGGCGCGACGGAGTTCATCGACGTGCCACGGGCCGTCGACGCGCGCTACGTGGTGCCGCAGGTCAACATCTACTCGGGCGAGTCGTTCGACGAGGTCGCCGAGTCGATGTTCGGGTACCAGGTCCGCGCGCCGGACCAGGCGGGCGCCCCGTTCGACGCGCGGACCGTGCGGGCGCGCTCGCAGCTGCGCGGCCGGGGTCGGGTGGCGTTGCCGATGGTGTTCGTGCACGGCGAGCACGGATGGCAGGCCGTCTGGCTGCACCTGTACCTGGGGGGAACGCCGTCGTTCAACAGGGTGGAGGACAACACCTTCACCACGGCCGACCGGGTACGGGCGCTGATGGAGCGGCGGCACCTCACCGTGTCCTACCTCGTGGACCGGTGGCGCGCCCGCGCCGAGGTGACGACCTGGGACGGGAACCGGCCGGACGGACCGGTGGTGTTCGTCGGCATCGCGGTGCCCGAGGACCTGCCGGACGGCTCCGAGGTGTACACGCTGGACCGCCTCAGCGAACTGATCCCCGCCTGAGAGAGGCCCTCACTCACCCGGGCCGGGGGAGTGACCGGCACGCCGCGCACGTGAGTTCCTCATGCGGTCCGCACTCAGGCGTCCGGGTGGCGCGCGGTCCTCTGAGTGGGTTCTGAGTCGACTCTCAGTGGCCTCTGCGAACCTCACGAGACATCTTCAGGCCTATCGGCTTTCCGACCCGACTCCCTGGCCGCAGGTCGGGGCAACGAAGGGATCCTCAGTGATCGATGTAACCGTCACTGCTGCGCCCCGCTGCGGCTACGGTCTGGGGATGAGACCTCTCTCCGCCCAGGTGACCCGCCGGCTGTGTGCGGCCGGGCTCGGCATGCTCACCGCACTGGCGTTGGCGGTGCCCGCCCCGGCCTCGGCGGCCGAGCCGGATGTCGTGGTCCCTGCCACCATCGACGGGCCGCAGGTCACGGCCGCGCGGGTCACCGACGGGCAGCGCGCGATCATCCCCTTCGCCACCAGCCAGCCCGACCGGGTGCTCTCCGTCAACGTCACCGTCGGCGGCACCGCCCTCACCTACGTGCACCTTCGGCACCCGGGCGGGCAGGTCTACGACCTGCGGTCCTGCGGGCAGCCGTGTGACCTCAACGGGATCGGCCTGCCCGTGGTCGGCGACTACGAGCTGGTCCTGGACAACGCCGGGCAGCAGGCCTTCGTGGTCGGCCTGGTCGACATGTCCCCGGTCACCGGCACGCTGACCGTGGACGGCACTCCGTTCCCGGTCGACCTCGACCGGCCGGGCAAGGGCGCGCGGCTCACGGTACCCGGGGTCGCCGGGCACCTGCTCGGGCTCCGGCTGGAGAACGGCACCTTCGGGACCCAGCAGATGGGGCTCACGGTGACGGCCCCCGACGGCGGCTTCGTGTACTCCACCGTCAACGCGTCGAACAACGCGATGGTCGAGCCGTTCCCGCTGCCCGTCACCGGCGACTACACCCTCTGGTACCACCGGGTGTTCAGCGGCGGCGCGAACGGTTCGATCACCGTGACCGCCTACGACGTGACGCACACCGCGACCAGCGCGGCCGTCGGCGGCGCCCCGTTGCGGATCACCTCCACCACCCCGGGCCAGCACACCACGGTCACCTTCGCCGGGGTCGCCGGGCAGAAGGTGAGCGTGTGGTTGTCGGGCGGCACGCTGGCCAGCGGCGCCGCCACCGTCCGCCGGCCCGACGGGGTCGCCGTGGCGAAGGCCAACCAGCAGTGCGGCCAGACCTGCTTCTACGACACCCTCACCCTGCCCGTGACCGGTGACTACACCCTGTTCTACGACCCGCTCGGCTGGTCCACCGGGAGCATCGACCTGGCTCTGGTCGACGCCTCACCACTGCTGGTGCCCGCCTCGCCGGGCGGCCCGGCGGTCGTCGTGGCCCTTCCCCAGCCGGGCCGCGACGCGAAGGTCACCTTCACGGGTGCGGCCGGCGACCGGGTGTCGGCGGCACTGACCGGCGGCACGTTCGGTGTGGCCAAGAACGCGAAGGTCTCCGTCCTCGCGCCCGACGGCGGTGTGCTGGTCACCGCGATGAACTGCGGGGTGTCCTGCTTCATCGAGCCGGTCGTCCTGACCGTGTCCGGCGAGCACACCCTGCTGCTCGACCCGCAGACCACCAGCACCGGTCAGATCACCGCCCAGATCTACGCGGTGCCCGCCGACGTCGTCGTGACGGCCACGTCGGGCGGCCCCGGGGTCGTGGTGTCCCTCACCGGCCCGGGGCAGAGGGGTGTGGTGTCCTTCGTCGGGGTCGCGGGGCAGCAGGTCACCGTGGCGGTCACCGGGGGAACGTTCGGGGTGTCCACCAGTTACAGCCTCCGCGCGCCCGACGGAACGGTGCTGGCGACCAAGAGCTCCGCCGGGGCGACCGTGACGCTGACCCGCGTCACCCTGGGCGTGAGCGGCACGTACACGGTGCTCGTCGACCCCGGCACCACCGGGGTGGGCTCCGCGACCGTACGGGTGTGAGCCTGGGCCGGCCCGTCGGGAGCGCCCCGACGGGCCGGCCAGCTCGACGTGCGCGCCGCGCGGGACGCCGGCGGGCCCGCCATCTCCCGGGCCGCGCATACGGGACACGGGGCGACCGCGAACGGCCGGACGCGTCGCCGCCGCTGGTCAGACCGCTCGGAGCAGCTCAGTACTCCTCAACTGGTTCGCGAGGACGTTGATCTTCTGCTGGAGGGCGATCAGGGTGTCGCGGATCTCGTCGTCGGCGAGGTCCGCGACACCGTCCGCGTCGATGGACTCGATCTGCTTCGCTGAGGTCGTGATCGCACGCCGGAACCGGTGCCTGCGTTCCTGCAGCTGCGTCTCGGGGTCCGCCTCGACGGCTTCGGCGATCAGCGCCTGAGCCGTCTCGTACGCCGTGGTGACCTCCTCCGCCGTGGCCTCCTCCGGCAGTTCGGCCGGCAGGTGCTGGGCGATTCTCCTGACGGCCTCCTCGGTGAGCGCGATCTCCCCCGAGGAGATGCGGGCCTTGCCGCTCTGTGCGATCTTGCGGACGTAGTCCGCCTGGTCGGTGCGCTTGGCCTCGTCGGACACCGCCCTTCTCAGGGCGGGCATCGCGGCGATGTCCCGGGCGAACTGCGACTGGAGCTCCTGATCGTCGCCGAGCCTGTCGACCAGCGCCTTCCTGGCAGCCTCCGCCGTCCGGGCATCGCCGAGGATCGCGGTGCGCAGAGCGGTGGGGTGTTCGGCGACGCGTACCGCGTCGCCGTAGCTGGTCCCCGCTGACTCCGCCTGTTCGGCGATGCTCTCGCGGCGGTCACTGCCGCGTTCGTAGGAGGTGAAGTACTCCGACCACAGGTGCGGCTCGGGCAGTTCGATGTCGACGCCCGGCGTCAGCGCCTCGAAGTCGGGGACCACACCCGCGCCCGCGGCGCGTTCCCACGCGCGGTAGAACCTCATGACCCGGTCCCTGGAGCAGCCCGCCTTGATCGCGAAGGCGGCGATGGAGACCTTGGACGGTTGCGCGCAGGGTGCCGGGGCCGGGCCGGACTCGGACTCCGACTGCCTGTCGATGCTCCCGGGGCGGACGTTCCTGGCGACCAGGAGACCGAACAGCCAACCACCCGCCCGTACGTACCCGCCGAAGTGGTGGGCGTCCTGGTCGACCACGTCTCCGGCGGCGGGCTGTGGCTCCGACGAGGGCACGGGGTCGGCGGCGGCAGGCTGTGGCGCTGACGAGGGCACCAGGTCGGCGGGGTGAACCCCCAGCGCCGCCGCCATCAGTCCGAGCGTCGCGGGATCGCCGGCCGCGAGTTGGACGAGGTCCGGAATCGACTGCCCCAGTCCCACCGGCGGGGCGCTGGTGACGAAGGCGTCGAACCGTTCGTGGCTGACCTGGTCACCACCCGGGGAGGTGAACCCGCGCCACGAGTCCTCCTCGAGGACCCGCCGGATCAGCTCGGGAGCCGTCTCGGCCCCGGTGAGGGCGGACCGAACCGCAGAACCCAACACATCGATGACGTGGTACTCGCTCACTCGTGCTCCCTCGGCTAACAGTCGCGCAGCTCAAGGCGCATCTTAGGAGAGTGCGTCGAGCCGGTCCCCGACGTGCGACCGCCGAACTCCCTCGTGTCGCCGCGGACGTGGATCCTCCTGGACTCGGGAGGCTTGCGCTCCGGGGCGCCGGGACCTCACCGTTCGCGGCGTTTCTCAGGGGTGGTTACGATCCTCCTTTCGGATCTTGCGGGGGAGTGGAAAGTGCGGCTGGCAGTCGACCTCGGCACGTCGCACACGGTCGCCGTCGTGCGCCGCGACGGCCAACCGGTGCGGGCTCTCCTGTTCGATGGTTCGCCGATGTTGCCGTCGGGGGTGTTCATCGACCCGGCTGGTGAGTTACTCACCGGCAAGGACGCCGAACGGCTCGCGCGGACGGCGCCRGACCGGTTCGAGCCGCATCCCAAGCGTGGTGTGGACGAGGGTTTCGCGCTGCTCGGCCAGACCGAGGTGGCCGTTCCGGMTCTGTTGGCCGCGATTCTGCGTCGGGTGTCGGTGGAGGCCCGCCATGCCGGGGTCGAGCCGGCCGGGGG
>NZ_JAQZSH010000033.1:0-7811 GCF_053902585.1 Longispora urticae | reverse complement strand
CCCCGGGGSCGCCCCCCGCGCGGCGGTTTCGCGCGGGGCACGCCTCCGTCGTGCCCGGGTGCGCGCCGCACGGGCCCGGTACCCGTCGTGAGCTGGTCTGTTGGCCGAACGGGGGAGGGGGATATAGGCGGCGTATAGCGGAAGGTCGCATCGTGCTCGGTGGACCCCGCCGAGTCGAGAGCAGGAGCGAGCATGTCTGACGACCGCACGTACCGCGTGGTGCGTAACGACGAGGAGCAGTACTCGCTGTGGTGGGCCGACCGCCAGCCGCCCGCGGGCTGGGTGTACGACGGCCCGGAGGGCTCCCGCGAGGAGTGCCTGGCCCGGATCGGCGAGATCTGGACCGACCTGCGCCCGTTGAGCCTGCGCGAGCGGATGGCGAGCGCATGAGCCTCCTCCTGCACGAGCTCGTCGCCGAGCAGGCCGCCCGGACCCCCGACGGGGTCGCGGTCATCGACGAGCACCGCACGGTCGCCTACCGCGAACTCGACCTGCGCGCCAACCGGCTCGCGCACCACCTGCACGGCCTCGGCGTCGGCCCCGAGTCCCTGGTCGGGGTCCGGATGCGCCGGGGCGCCGACCTGGTCGTGGCCCTGCTCGCCGTGTGGAAGGCGGGGGCGGCGTACGTCCCGCTGGACCCCGAGCACCCGCGCGACCGGCTGCACTGGGTCCTGGAGGACACCGCCGCGCGGATCGTCCTCACCGAGGAGTCCCTGGCCGACGCGCTGCACGGCACCGCCGCGCGCCCGGTGTGCCTGGCCC
Source organism: Longispora urticae (assembly GCF_053902585.1). Lineage (NCBI taxonomy): Bacteria > Bacillati > Actinomycetota > Actinomycetes > Micromonosporales > Micromonosporaceae > Longispora > Longispora urticae. The sequence goes on along the minus strand of NZ_JAQZSH010000033.1, from coordinate 7,049 downwards.
CCGGCTGGGGCGAGGTCCAGGCGCTGCCGGACGCGCCCCCGGCCGTCGAGGTGACCGGCGACAACGCCGCGTACGCGATCTACACGTCCGGCTCCACCGGCCGGCCCAAGGGCGTCGTCGTCGGGCACGCCGCGATCCGCAACCGGGTGCTGTGGGCCGCCGAGCGGCACCAGATGTCGGCGAACGACCGGGTGCTGCAGAAGACCGCGCTGACCTTCGACGCGGCCTGCTGGGAGTTCTTCGCCCCGCTGATCAGCGGCGGCACGGTCGTACTCGCCCCGGTGGGCGCGGAGCGCGACCCGGCCGCCATGGTGGCCGCGATCGTCCGGCACGGCGTCACCGTGCTCCAGGGCGTGCCCTCGGTGTACCGGCTGCTCGCCGACGAGCCCGCCTGGCGGGACTGCCTGTCGCTGCGCCTGCTGTTCTCGGCCGGCGAGCCGCTGCACGCCGAACTCGGCCGGCGGCTCACCGACGGGCTGAAGGCGGAGCTGTGGAACACGTACGGGCCGACGGAGTGCGCCATCGACGTGACCGCGCACCCGTTCGACCCGGTGCAGGAGACCGGCCCCGTGCCGATCGGCAAGCCGCTGCCCAACAACCGGGTGCTCGTTCTCGACCCCGACGGCGAGCCGGTCCCGGTCGGGATGCCCGGCGAGCTGCACGCCGGCGGGGTGGGTGTCGGCCGGGGGTACCTGGGCCGCCCCGACCAGACGGCCGCCACGTTCGTCCCCGACCCGTACGGCGAGCCCGGCGCGCGGCTGTACCGCACCGGTGACCAGGTGCGCTGGCGCGCCGACGGGACGCTGGAGTACCTGGGCCGGATCGACCAGCAGGTCAAGATCAACGGGGTCCGGATCGAGCCCGGCGAGGTCGAGGCCGCGCTGGCCGCGCACGCCGAGGTCAAGGGTGCCGTGGTGGTCGCCTTCGCCGACCCGGAGGGCGTCAAGCGCCTCGCCGGGTACGTCGTCGGCACCCGCGCCCTGCCCGGTACCGAGCTGCGCGAGTTCCTCCGCGACCGGCTGCCCGAGGCCCTGATCCCGGCCGTGTTCGTCCAGCTCGACGCGTTCCCGCTCACCACCAGCGGCAAGGTCGACCGGGCCGCGCTGCCCGCGCCGGAGCCGGAGGGCACCGACTACGTGGCGCCGCGTACCCCCGCCGAGGAGCTCGTCGCCCGGGTCTGGTCGGACCTGCTCAAGGTCGACCGGGTCGGCGTGCACGACGACTTCTTCAGCCTCGGCGGCTCCTCGCTGGTGCTGACCCGGCTCGCGAAGGCGCTGCGGGTCGCGTCCGGCGGCGAGGTGCAGCTGCGCGGCCTGTTCACCGCGACAACGGTCGAGCAGCAGGCCCTCCTGCTGACCCTGCCCGCCGAGGTGGTGCCCCCGGTCGTGCCGGTGCCCCGCGACGGCGTCCTGCCGCTGTCGTTCGCCCAGCACCGGCTGTGGTTCCTCGACCGGATGCAGCCGGCCAGCCCCGAGTGGGTCGCGCCGGTCCTGCTCCGCCTCGACGCCGCCCTCGAACCGGCCGCCGTCCGCCGCGCGCTGGACGGCCTGTCCGCCCGGCACGAGATCCTCCGCACCCGCTACGTCACCGAGGCCGGCGGGCCCGTGCAGGTCATCGACCCGCCCGGCACCGTCGAGCTCCGGGTCGCCGACGCGGCCCCCGGGGACCTCACCGACGTGCTCGCCCAGCAGCTCGCGCGCGGCTTCGACCTGGCCACCGGCCCGGTGTGGCGAGCCCTGCTGGTCCGGGTGCCCGGCGAGGAGCACGTCCTGCTGCTCACCCTGCACCACATCGCCTCCGACGGCGGGTCCACCGTGGTCATCGAGCGCGAACTCGCCGCCCTGCTGGCCGGTACGGAGCTGCCGCCGCTGGCCGTGCAGTACGCCGACTTCGCCGCCTGGCAGCGCTCCTGGCTCACCGACGAGCGCCTCGGCCGCGACCTCGACTACTGGCGGGCCACCCTCGACGGCCTGCGCCCCCTGGAGCTGCCCACCGACCGGCCCCGGCCCGCCGAGCGCGACCCGCGCGGCGCCGGCGTCCGGATCGCGGTGCCGGCGGACCTGGCGGCGGCCGTGGAGAAGCTCGGCAAGCGGCACGGGGCGACCCCGTTCATGACGCTGCTCACGGCGTTCGGGGCGGTGCTGGCCCGGTACACCGGACAGTGGGACACCGTGGTCGGCGTACCCGTCTCCGGTCGGGACCGGCCCGAGGCGGAGAACCTGGTCGGCTGCTTCCTCAACTCCCTCGTGCTCCGCGCGGACCTCGAGGGCGCCACGTTCGCCGAGGCGCTCGACCGGGTGCGCAAGGTCTGCACGGCCGCGTTCGCGCACCAGGAGCTGCCGTTCGAGCGGCTGGTCGAGGACCTGCAGCCCGACCGGGACCTGTCGCGCACCCCGCTCTACCAGGTCGGCTTCGACCTGCTCGACGAGGGCCAGACCGCCAACTCCGGCGGGGAGGCCTTCCAGGACGCGTGGCGGATCTCCAAGACCGACGTCACGCTGTTCATGTGGCGGGGCGAGGACGGCTCGCTGTCCGGCGCGCTGGAGTACGCCACGGCCCTGTTCGACGAGGCCACCATGGCCCGGCTCGGCGACCACCTGGTCGGCCTGCTGGAGGCGGTCACCGCCGCCCCGGACGTCCCGCTGAACCGGGTGGACTTCCTCGACCCGGCCGAGAAGGGGCTGCTCGCGGCCCCGGCCCGGTCCAGCCACCCCGTCGCCAAGTGCGTGCACGAGGTGTTCGAGGAGCAGGTCGCCGAGACCCCCGACGCGATCGCGGTGGCCTTCGGCTCGCACGAGCTGACGTACGCGCAGCTCAACGCCAGGGCCAACCGGCTCGCGCACCACCTGCGGAGCCTCGGGGCCGGCCCGGAGTCCCTGGTCGGCGTGTGCCTGGAGCGCGGCCCGGACCTGGTACCCACCCTGCTCGGCGTCCTCAAGTCCGGCGCCGGTTACCTGCCGCTCGACCCGGTGCAGCCGGCCGACCGGCTCGGGTTCATGCTGACCGACGCCGGGGCCTCCGTCGTGGTCACCCGCTCGGAGCACGCTGGTCTGGTCGGCGGGGCGACGCACGTCCTGCTCGACACGGAACTGGCGGGCCCCGAGCACAACCCCGAGCCGCTGGGTACCCCCGACAACCTGATCTACGTCATCTACACCTCCGGCTCCACCGGCAAGCCCAAGGGCGTGTGCCTCACCCACGAGAACGTGCTGCGCCTGCTCACCTCCGCGTGGGAGCACTACGAGTTCGGGCCGACCGACGTATGGCCGCTGTTCCACTCGTACGCCTTCGACGTGTCCGTCTGGGAGCTGTGGGGCGCGCTGCTGCACGGCGGCAAGCTCGTCGTCGTCCCGCGCGAGGTGACCCGCGCGCCCGACGAGTTCCTCGACCTGCTCGTCGAGCACCAGGTCACGGTGCTCAACCAGACCCCGAGCGCGTTCCGGAGCCTGGTGGCGCTGGCCGGCGAGGGCGACCCCCGGATCGACCGGCTGAACCTGCGGGCGGTCGTGTTCGCGGGCGAGAAGCTCGACGTGCCCGACCTGGCGCCGTGGACGGACCGGTTCAGCGTCGAGCACCCCGCGCTGGTCAACATGTACGGCATCACCGAGACCACCGTGCACTCCACCTACTACCAGGTGCGGGCGTGCGACCTGGAGCCCCTCGCCGGCAACCCGGTCGGCCACCCCCTCGGTGACCTGCGCATCCACCTGCTCGACCCGGACGGCAACCTCGTCCCGGTCGGCGTCCCCGGCGAGATCTACGTCGGCGGCCCCGGCGTGGCACGCGGCTACCTCAACCGGCCGGAGCTGACCGCCGAGCGGTTCGTCCCGGACCCGTGGGGGACCGGCCGGCTGTACAAGAGCGGCGACCTGGCCAAGCGCCGGCCCGACGGGAGCCTGGAGTTCCTGGGCCGCGCCGACGACCAGGTCAAGATCCGCGGCTACCGGATCGAGCTCGGCGAGGTGCAGGCCGTCCTAGCCGGTCACCCGGCGGTGCGCGACGCGGTCGTGATCGCCGACGAGCCGACCCCCGGGGACAAGCGCCTCGTCGTCTACTACGTGCCGACCGCCTCCGTCGGGGGCGCCGAGCTCGCCGAGCACTGCGGGGTGGGGCTGCCGGAGTACATGGTGCCGGCGGCGTTCGTACCCCTCGACAAGATCCCGCTGACCGCGAACGGCAAGCTCGACAAGCGCGCGCTGCCGGCCCCGGACCGCGACGCGCTGCGCTCCGGCGTCGAGTTCGTGGCCCCGCGCGACGTGGTCGAGGAGCGGATCAGCGAGATCTGGGTCGAACTGCTCGGCGTCGAACCCGGCGTACACGCCAGCTTCTTCGCCCTCGGCGGGCACTCGCTGCTCGCGGTGCGGCTCGCGTCCCGGCTCCAGGAGGAGTTCGACGTGGAGATCCCCGTCCGCGACATCTTCGAACGCAACACGGTCGCGCACCTCGCGCTCCTGGTCGAGGACCGGATCCGGGCCGAGATCGCCGCACTGTCCGACGACGAACTCCCGGAGGCCGGCCGATGAGGCACCTGATCTCGCTGAACGACCTGACCGACGACGACCTGTACTCCATCGTGGAGCGGGGCGCGTGGTTCGCCGCGCACCCCGACTCCCGGGAGCGCACCCTCGACGGCCTGGTCGCCGGCATCTACTTCCGCCGCACCTCCACCCGGACCCGGACCGCGTTCTCGGCCGGCGCGCTGCGGCTCGGCGCGCAGATCCTCACCTACGGCCCCCACGACCTCCAGACGAACACGGGCGAGACCACGGAGGACACCGGACGGGTACTGGCCCGCATGGTCGACCTCCTCGTCGCGCGCACCTCCGACGCCGAGGCGGAGATGCGCTCCTGGGCGGCCCAGGACCGGATGGCCGTCGTCAACGCGATGAGCGCCGAGGAGCACCCCACCCAGGGGCTGACCGACCTGACCACGCTGCACCGCCAGTTCGGCAAGGTCGAGAACCTGCGCGTCCTGTACGTCGGCGAGGGCAACAACTCCGCCGTCGCGCTGGCCCTCGCGCTGAGCCGCTTCCCGGGCACCACGCTCGAACTGCGCACCCCGCCCGGCTACGGCCTGCCGGCCGGCGTCCTGGCCCGTGCCGCCGAACAGGCCGCCCGGACCGGTGCGCAGGTCGCCGAACGGCACGACATGACCGACCTGCCCGGCGGCTTCGACGTCATCTACACCACCCGCTGGCAGACCACCGGCACCGTCAAGCCCGACCCGGACTGGCGGAACATCTTCGACCCGTTCCAGGTGAACGAGGCACTGTGGACGAACAGCCCGCGGGCGGTGTTCTTCCACGACCTGCCCGCGCACCGGGGCGAGGAGGTCACGGCCGACATCCTGGACGGGCCGCGCAGTGTCGCGTTCGACCAGGCGGAGAACAAGATGCACAGCGCGATGGCCGTGCTCGAATGGTGCGCGGCGTGACGCAGACGAAGGCGGGCGGCCCGGACTCCGTGGCCGCCCCCGGCACCCCGCCGGTCGGCCCCGGCACCCCGCCCGGCCAGCCGCCGGTCGGCCCCGGCACCCCGCCCGGCCAGCCGCCGGTCGGCCCCGGCGTCCCGACCGGGGCGGACAGGCCCGTCCCGCTGGGCCGCAACCGCCCGTTCCTGCTGCTGTGGACCGGCTCCGGCATGGCGGTGCTGGCCGAGCGGTTCAGCGCCCTGCCGTTCACCCTGGTCGTGGTCTTCGCCGGCTACTCCAAGACCGTCGCCGGCTTCGTCGCGTTCGCCGCGCTGCTGCCGATGCTCGTGGTCCAGCTGCCGGCCGGCGTCCTCGTCGACCGGTGGGACCGCCGCAAGATCATGATCTGGGCGGACGTGATCCGGCTCTGCGGGGTCACCAGCATCGCCGTCCCGCTGTTCTTCGGCCGGCTGTTCCTCTGGCACCTGTTCACCGTGGCGTTCCTCCAGGGCACCCTGACCATCTTCTACCAGCTCGCCGAGCGGGCCGCCGTGCCCAACGTGGTGACCCGCGACCAGTTGCCCACCGCGCTGGCCCGCAACGAGGCCCGGGGCCGGGCCGCCGCGCTCGCCGGGCACCCGGCCGGCGGGTTCCTGTTCGAGCTGGCCCGGTGGGCGCCGTTCGCGTCCAGCGCCGTGCTCTACCTGTTCTCCCTGTTCACCCTGCTCGGCCTCAAGGGCCCGATGCGCGCGGACCCGTCGAAGGTCCGCAGCTCCCCGGTCTCCGGCGCGATCGAGGGCCTGGCCTGGGTCTGGCAGAAGAAGTACTTCCGGGTCGCCCTGCTCCTGGTCGCCGGCAGCAACCTGCTCTTCCAGGGCCTGATCCTCGGCGTGCAGTTCATCATCAAGGAGGACGGCCGCTCGGCGGCCACGGTGAGCCTGATCCTGGCGGCCGGCGGGATCGGCGGCATGTGCGGGGCGCTGCTCGGCGGCTGGTGGATCCGGCGGCAGAGCATCCGGTACATCATGATCATCACGCATGTGGCCTGGGCGTTCACCATGCCGGTGGCGGCGCTCACCCGCCAGCCGCTGGCCCTGGGCACCCTGTTCTTCCTGCTGTCGCTCATCGGCGGCGCGGTCACCGTGGCCGGCATCGTGCACCAGTCCCGGATGACGCCCAACCACCTCCAGGGCCGGGTCGGCAGCGTCGTGCTGCTCCTGGTGTCCGGGACCAGCGCGCTCGGCGCGATCTCCGCCGGCTGGCTGATGCAGGACTACGGCATCCAGCCCGTGCTGCTCGGTTTCGGCGCCGTCATGGTCGTCCTGGCGCTGATCGCGATCGTGACGTTCGCCGGGGCGGGCGCGGACCGCGAGGCGGCGGAGAAAGAGCCCGAAAGAGAAAAAGTATAGGTACGTCCCCCAACCTGCACCGTAAAAGCTCGCGCTCAGTGACCGAGGGAGAAAGTGATGAACGACCGCCAGTGGGGTCCGTTGGAGATCCATCCCAGTGACATCGGGGCCGAGGCGACTCCCGAGGCCCTGGTCGCGCACCTGCGCTCCGCCCCGGTCGACGAGCAGCTCGTCGCCAACAAGGCGCTGGTCTTCCGCGGGTTCAACGTCACCGAGGACGCCCTCGACGG